>JASFLD010000041.1:0-14086 GCA_050118275.1 Gemmatimonadales bacterium | reverse complement strand
TGATAGGTACTGAGAAGAATACGAAACATCCGACCGAATTGAGCCGCCGGGCGTATCTGACCCGCGCTCTTGTGGTCTACCTCGGCGCCTCGTACGCCGTACTCGAGGTCACCGATATCTTCATCGACCAGCTCGGGCTGCCCGACTGGTTCTTCCCCGGTATCATCGTCCTCTTGGCGTTGGGTTTGCCGATCGTGATCGCGACTTCGTTGGTACAGACGCGTCGCCGCGAGCCCCAGCACAGCGGCGACGCTCCCCTGGTCGCGTCCCAGCCGGAGAATGCAGCGGTCGATTCCGAGCGGTCCGAAGAGCCAGGCCCTGGTTCGAGCGGTTCATGGTTGACCTGGCGCAAGGCGATCGTGGGTATGGTCGCCGCCTTCGCGATCTGGGGGATGGTAGTCGCTGGCTATATGGCGATGCGCGCCCTCGGTGTGGGACCCGTCGGTTCGCTCGTCGCTGCCGGCGTGATCGACGAGCGGGATCGCATCATCCTCGCCGATTTCCAGAACAACACCGACGATCTCTTGCTGGGCGAGGTGGTGACCGAGGCGTTCCGTATCGATTTCAGTCAATCGCCCATCGTCACCGTCGTCGATCCGGCCCAGGTGGACCGGGTGCTGCAGCGGATGCAGCGCGACCGCTCCCAGCCGCTCGACGAACGGCTCGCCCGCGAGGTCGCGATACGTGAGGGGGTCAAAGCGGTGGTGACCGGCGATATTTCGCCCGTCGGCAGCCGCTTCATCCTGGCCGCCGAGCTCGTCTCGGCCGGCGACGGACAGATCCTCTACGCACACCGCGAGACCGCCGCCGATTCGACGCAGATTATTGGGGCCATCGACCAACTCTCCAACGATCTACGGGCGAGGATCGGCGAATCACTGAAAACCATCCGCGCCAACGAACCGTTGGATCAGGTCACGACGGCATCGCTCGAGGCACTGCGCAGCTACTCGCAGGCGGTTCGCGCGGCCGACCAGGGCGACAACGAGCGAGCGATCGTCCTGCTCGAGGACGCCGTTGCCTTCGATACGGCCTTCGCAATGGCATGGCGGAAGCTGGGCGTCGTTCTCAGCAATATCGGTCGCGACCGCGCTCGCCAGGTCGAGGCCTTGACCAACGCCTACGATCATCGCGAGCGGCTCACCGACCGCGAGCGCTATCTCACGATCGGCAGTTACCACATGATGGTCACCCGAGACGAGGAGCGCGCGATCGCCGCCTACCAGTCGCTGCTCGAGATCGCTCCAGACGATACGTGGGCGATGAACAACCTGGCGATTCTCTACGAGAATGCCCGGGACTTCAGACGTGCCGATCAACTGTTCCGGCGTGCCATCGAGGTTGATTCGGCCGGGGGTGCCCTCTTCTACGGAAACGTCATCACCACCCGCGTGGCGCTCGGCGATTTCGGCGGCGCCGAGCTCGCGCTGCAGAAATTCGCCGAGAAGTTTCCCGAGCATCCCACCGTTCCTGCCATCGCCGCCGGACTGGCTAGTGCCCAATTCGACTACGATGCGACGGAACGACATATACTCGATCTCCGCGAGGCGCAGCGCGCCAGCGAGTTCTGGCAGCTGCGCACCAGCCTTCAGCTGGCCACGGTCGCCGAGGTCCGGGGACAGCTCGCCCTCGCCGAACGGCACATGCGGGAGGCGATGGCCGCGGCCGAAGCCCAGGGCGAGCTGGGTCTGTACCTGAACGTAGCTCTCAGACTGGCCTTCTACGACGCCGTCCTGCGCGGCGATTCCGACGCCGCGATGCGGCGGCTCGCAACTGGTCTCGAGCGTCACCCACTCGAGACTATACAACCGGACGAGCGGCCTTACGGAGACCTCAGCCTGGTTTACGCGCTATCTGGCGAAGTGAGTCGCGCCCGGCATCTCCTTGCCGAGTGGGACTCTGCCGTCGATCCGATTATGAGGGGCAACGATGGTGCCGGCATGCACGCTACGCGCGGCGTCATCGCGCTGGTCGAGGAGCGACCGCAGGAAGCTATCGCGGAGTTTCGCGGCGCCGACACGGGTCCGTGCACGATCTGTGTGCTGCCGATCATGGGTCGAGCCTACGAACTCGCCGGAATGCCAGATTCGGTGATAGCCGTGTACGAGCGCTATCTCGAGACCCCCTGGCTGGACCGCCTCGACAACAGTGATTGGTGGACACTCGCCGCCATTTACGAGCGGTTGGGTGGACTGTATGAGCTGAAGGGCGAGCCCGAGAGAGCCGTCTATTACTACGAGAAGTTCGTGGACTTGTGGAAGAACGCCGATCCCGAGTTCCAGCCGCGCGTCGATTCGGCACGGCGCGCCATCGAACGGCTGCTGTCGGAGTCCTGAGCAGTGGCGCTCAACCGCCGCGGGTGTGCATCTCCCGGTGCGGATCTTGTCGGAGATCTTCGATCTGATACAGCGGACCGCGGAGTGAGTTGAGCAACTTCCGCTCTTCGGCCCCGCGGTTTGCGCGTTTCCGCCAGGTGCTCGAGATCAATTCAACCAGCTCTTCTGTCGGGGCTTCACGTCTCAAGGGTGTGCGGAGGTCGAGCCCGTTTCCAGCGTAGAGACAGAGGAACCAAAAACCGTCAGCGGTGATCCGGCTGCGGTCGCACGTCCGACAGAACGGCTCGGTCGTCGAGGCGATGATCCCGAACACCGTACCATCCGGCAGCACGTAGCGATTCGCCGGCGCCGTGCCGTTCGCGCCGAGCGGCTCGACCGACCCGTAGCGCTCCGACAGCCGCTCCACTATCTCGGCGCGCGGAACCACTGAGTCCAGCGACCAGCGCGTCGCTCCACCGACATCCATGTACTCGATGAACCGAACCTCGGCGCGCCACCTCTTGCCGAGCTCTATCAGGTCGATGATCTCGTCGTCGTTGTAGCCGCGCATTAGCACGGTGTTGATTTTCAAGCTGCGAAACCCGGCGGCCGCCGCAGCCTCGATTCCTTCGACCACCTGAGAGAGTCGATTCCGCCGTGTCAGTTGGCGGAACCGCTCCGGTCGCAACGTATCGAGGCTGACGGTCACCCGCTGCAACCCGACGCGCCGCAGGTCATCCGCGTGGCGGGCGAGGAGCACGCCGTTCGTCGTCATGCTCAAGTCCCGGATGTCCGGAATCGCTGCCAGTCGCTCGACGACCTGTGCCGCCTCGCGTCGCATCAGTGGCTCACCGCCCGTCAGCCTGACCTTTTCGACGCCCAGCCCGGCGAACACGTCCACGATCCGTCCGATCTCGTCAACCGTGAGTATGTCCTCGCGCGGCAGCCACACGTACTCCTCCTCCGGCATGCAGTAGTTGCAGCGGAGATTGCACATGTCGATCAACGACAGCCGCAGACTCGTCAAGCTGCGACCCAGCCGGTCGGCCACCGACTGGCGCGGGCCGACCTGCGTCGCTGAATCAGCCAGATTCGTGGGTTCGCTCACGTAGTGCTTCCGGTCATGCCAAACACCTTGTCGATCTCAGCGGTTTCTCGAAGGTCTCCTAGTCTGATGGCCGAGCCGCCCGGATGCAAGCCGCTCGACCGGAGTGGCGGATGTATGTGACATCGCAGGGAAGCCAACGTCACTGTTCTACTCGAGAGAGCCGGAGTTGTTTCAGCCTGAGTGTCTTTGCGGCGACAGTCTCATCCCGTCTGCCGCCTGGACAACGTCTCTGCTTCTGGCCCGCTCGAGAGCGGGCGCCTCGAGCGGGTGCGGCGTGTGTCAGGAACCAGGCTCGGGTCTCGACCGGTTCCAGGGCAGCGGCGCATTGGACATCCGGCATTCGAGGTTGGATATTCAGGCCCGGCGAATATCTGAACTCGAAAGCTCTGAACCGAGCACTTGGGGACCCGAATGATAGTGCGTTCCGCGTGCGTCTACTGTGCCTCCAGCACTCAAACCCATCCCGACTACCACGTCGCCGCGGAGCGGCTCGGCCGCGTATTGGCGCGGCATTCCATCACGATCGTCTACGGGGCGGGCGGCGTCGGCTCGATGGGTCGGCTTGCCGCTGGCGCTCTGGCGGAAGATGGCAGGGTTATCGGGGTCATACCCGAGTTCATGAAGCGGCTCGATTGGTTCCACCGTGGCCTCACCGAGTTACGCGTGGTTGGGGACCTCCACGATCGTAAGCGGCAGCTCATCGCCGATGTCGATGCCGTTGTCGCTCTCCCGGGGGGCTCGGGGACGCTGGACGAGTTGCTGGAAGCCATCTCGCTGAAGCGCCTGGGCGCCTTTCTCGGTCCCATTGTCATCGTCAATACGCGTGGCTTCTTCGACCCATGTCTCGACTTGCTCGAGCGGTGCATAGACGAGCGCTTCATGGATCCGCGCCATCGCTCGATCTGGCAGGTGATCGGCGAGCCGGAAGAAGTGATCGATGCGTTCAGCTCGGCTCCCCGCTGGTCGCGCGAAGCGCTTGATTTTGCGGCCATCTAAACCGGGATGTGCGCTTTGGCATCCGTCCTGCCGTGCGCGCACCGCCGGCTGGGCGTCTGCAGGTTCGCCTCGCGCCGTCGGCCGTGCTCCCCAGCGCTCCTCTTTTTTCGCGTGCCGCCGATTCTTAGTTTGGAAGCGCAATGCGCCGCATCTCGAGTCGTTACCTAGGTCGCAACGCGCGGGCCCGTGGAGCGGACCGCGCTCGACTTGTGGAGGATTGAATGCGCTTATCGGTCTCAGCTTTGGCGCTCCTCGCAGTGTGCTCGGCTGCCTTTTCGTCGCGCCAAGATGAGGGTGGAAGCCAGGGCCTGCTGCTCGTCACCAACAAGAGCGAGAATACTCTCTCGTTCTTCGACCCTACGAGCGGCGAAGAGCTGGCTCGGATCGAGACGGGCCCCGCGCCGCACGAGGTCGCCGTCACCCCGGACGGCAAGCTCGCCTTCGTCGCCAACTACGCCTCGAATAGCCTGACCGTAGTAGACGTGCCGGGCCGGGCAGCCGTGGGGACCATCGACCTCGGCGAGCACCAACGCCCTCATGGACTCGCGGTCAGCAGCGATGGATCGAGCGTGTGGGTCACCACCGAAGGATCTCAGCATCTCGTGCAAGTCGATGTGGCGACGCGCAGCGTCAAGCGCGCCATCGAGACGGGTCAAAGAGTCACTCACATGGTCGTTCTGGTCGGGAGCCTCGGAAAGGCATATACGGCGAACATCGGTTCCGGTACCGTCACGGCTATCGACATCCGCGCGGGCAAGGTCCTCGAGCACATAGCGACCGGAGCCGGTGCCGAGGGCATCGCTGTAACACCCGGCGACCGTTTCGTCATCGTTACCAACCGCGAGGCTGGTACCGTCTCGATCATCGATCCGGTCAGCGATCAGGTCGTCCACGAAATCGAGGTCGGCGGCTTCCCCATACGCGTCGAGGTGACGCCCGACGGTAGGCGTGCCCTGGTCAGTCAGGCGACGGCGCAGTCGCTGGTCGAGATCGAGCTCTCCGGCTGGTCGATTGCACGCCAGCTGGCGGTTGGGCAGATGCCGGTGGGGATCGAGATCCGGCCCGACGGCGCGGTCGCCTACGTGGCGAACACACAGGACGACATGCTGACCGTTGTGGATCTCGATCGCTTCGCCGTGTTGAGCACGATTCCCGGTGGCGATGAACCGGACGGAATGGCATGGGTCCCCGGGCATTGAGCGGGATCAATCGCGTTCTCTTGTTCGTCGCCTTGACCGCTCCGGTTCCGGTCGCATGCACCATAGAGCGTGGTGATGTCCGCACCCCGAGTGGACGAGCGCCGGAAGCGGATTCGACGAGTGTGCGGCTGGTTGCAGAGGCCGTCGCTCGTGCGTTCGAGTCCGGCGACATCGCGACTGTCGATTCGCTCTTCGGCGACAGCCTGACTGTGTTCCATTGGGACCAGGTCACTACCGGACGCGCAAGCTACGTCGACTACCTTGAGTCGCAGGTTGGGGCTCTCGATGACCGTCGCGTCCGCCTACGGGACATTACCGTCAAGCTGGCGCGGAATAGCGCATGGGCAACGTACGGATTCACTTGTGAAGGCACGCGTAACGGCGAACCAATCGAGGTTCGTGGTGTGGGCACGATGATACTTCAGCGGTCTCAAAGTCGGTGGCAGATAGTCCATATCCACACTTCGGTGACTCACGGCGACGATGCGCGGTAAGAGCCCCATGAGCCAAGTACAGGTGTGATGAACGACGAGTTCCCAGCAAGGCAGGAACGGCGCCGCGAACGGCTGATTTGCACTAGTCCGCTCACGGGGAACGAGATCGGCGATGTGCCCATCATGACTTCGTCGGAGGTCGAGGGGCTCGTCGCCGCGGCACGCAAAGCGCAACTGGAATGGTCGCGTCTCTCCCTCGGCCAGCGAGCCCGGGTGCTGGGCGACCTTAAGCGATCCCTGCTCGATAGCGCCGAGGACGTTGCGGCCCTCATCCGCGCCGAAACCGGCAAGGTCGTCGGCGAAGCGTTGTTCGAGGTGGCGATAGCGTGCGATCACCTGGACTATCAGGCCCGCAAGACACCGTCTATTCTGCTGGCGCGCGAGGCATCGGCGGGCTGGCTCGCTCACCGTAGAGCGCGGGTGGCCTACGAGCCTTACGGCGTCATCGGCGCCATCACGCCCTGGAATTACCCGTTCGCGATCAGCATGAGTGTCGTCGGGACCGCAATAGCCGCTGGCAACGGCGTCGTGCTCAAGCCATCCGAATATACGCAGATGACCGGCCAACTGGTCGGCGAGCTCTTCTCGACGGCGACCGACCTGAGCGACCTGGTGGGCGTCGCCACCGGCGACGGAACCACCGGCGCCGCGCTCGTGCGGGCCGGCGTCGACAAGGTCGCGTTCACCGGCTCGACCGCGACGGGCAAGAAGATCATGCAGGCGGCGGCCGAGTCGCTGACACCGATCGTGCTCGAGCTCGGCGGCAAGGACGCGATGATCGTTTGCGCCGACGCCGATCTGCAGCGCGCGGCGCGTGGCGCTGTCTGGGGGGCGTTCTACGGCTGTGGCCAGGTGTGCATGTCGGTAGAGCGAGTCTACGTCGTCGATTCGGTCTACGATGATTTCGTTAACGCGGTCGTCGCCGAAGCCCGGCGCGTGCGAACCAGTGATGAGCCGGAGGCCATGGTCGGATCACTGATCGCTCCGTTCCAACTCGAGAAGGTGGACCGCCAGGTACGTGACGCCCGGGAACGCGGCGCGCGAGTGCTCCTCGGTGGCCGCCCGCTGGAGGCCAGAGGCTATTTCTACGAGCCCACCGTCATCGTCGATGTGGATCATGACATGGAGCTGATGCGTGAGGAGACGTTCGGCCCCGTGCTGCCGATCATGCGGGTGGCGGATGAACGGGATGCGGTCCGCCTGGCCAACGACACCCCGTATGGCCTCGATGCCAGCGTGTGGAGCCGCGATACGGCGAAGGCGCGACGTTTGGCGCAGCAGTTGGAGGTTGGCACAGTGCTGGTCAACGACCACCTCATCAACTATACCATGGCTGATTTACCGTTCGGCGGTGCCCGGCAGAGCGGATTCGGGCGCGTTCACGGCCTGGAGGGGATCCGCGAGTTCGTCCGACCCAAGGCTTGGGTGGAGGACCGCTTCGCGCTGAAGCGCGAGCCCTATTGGTTCGAGGAGGGTGGCAGCGGCCAGGAGATGGCAAAGGCGCTCATCACGTACAGGCATGGTCGGGGGCCGTTGCAGCGTCTGAGCGGCGCTCTGAAACTCATGCGTGGCATCCGGCGATGACGAAGAGGAGCGGGGCGAGCGGACCGCTCAGTCCGCAGATCGATGACATCCTGACGTGCGTTCATTGCGGTTTCTGTTTGCCCGCGTGTCCCACTTACGAGCTGTTGGGTAACGAGAACGACTCGCCGCGCGGCCGAATATACTTGATGCGCGCCGTCGCCGAAGGGCGGCTCGAGTCTGCCGACCCGTCGTTCGGTTTCCACATTGACCAGTGCTTGGGTTGTCGCGCCTGCGAGCCGGTCTGCCCGTCGGGTGTACGGTACGGCGTCCTGTTCGAGCACGCGCGCGAGGTGAGAGCCGGCGCGGGCGGTCTGCAAGACCGCCTGCCGCGGCTCGTCCTGCGAGCGTTGTTCTCCAATCGCTGGCTGCTGAACTTTCTCTGGGCGGCGCTTCGAGCATTGCGCGCCACCCGGTTGCCACACCTGATCGCGCGTCTGGGACGAAGGGGCGTAACCCCGGGTAGCTTCCGTTTCGGGATGGCCATGCTGGCCGCGACTGCGCCGAGCAAGGTGCGCGCTGTTCTCGGCGCCCTCGATGCGTCCGCCCCGATGGCTGCGCCGACGACCCGATTCGACGCCAACTCTCCGACCGAGAGCGTGGCACTGCTGGAGGGCTGCGTGATGGCGGGACTGTTCCGCCATGTCAATCGCGCCACGGAGCGGCTGATCCGCGCGCACGGGGCCAAAACCGTATCTCTGCCAGCGGGTTTCTGCTGTGGCGCCCTGCACGCGCATTCCGGCGATTTGGAGGGGGCGCGCGGCCTGGCGCGCCGAATGGTCTCTCTGTTCGAGAGGAGCGGGGCGGACGTGCTGCTGACCAACTCCGCCGGTTGCGGTGCGGCGCTCAAGGACTATCCCGAGTGGTTGCGCGAGGACCCGGCATTCGCGCAGCGCGCGGAACGACTCGCGGCTTCCGTCAGGGATGTGAGCGAGTGGCTCCTGGCCGGCGGCAACGGGTACCGGGCGTTGTCCGCCCGGATAGCGTACGATGCGCCCTGCCACCTCCTGCATGCCCAGGGGATAAAGCAGCAACCGGTTCAGCTTCTCTCGCGGGTGCCCGGCCTCGACGTAGTAGTTCTACCGCGATCCGACCGCTGTTGCGGTGCGGCAGGCATCTATGGACTGCTGCGCCGCAAACTCTCGGATGGACTGGTGAGACGGAAGTTGTCCGAGGTGGATGAGGTGGGCGTCAATGTCGTGGCGACGGGCAACCCGGGCTGTCTGATGCAGATCGGAGCGGGGGCGCTCGTGCATCGGCGGGACATCGCGGTGGTGCATCCCGTCGAGTTGCTAGAACCGGAAGATGGTGCGTGAGACGCCCGTCGCGGGGATCAGTACCGCCCGATGCCACCGCCCCTTGCAGTCGTGAAGCCGGGGTGGGGGAATGGACCAGCTAATGCCCGAGTCGGCCGTCACGGCATGGCGGAGGCGCCTGTACCAGATCATCTTCGAGGCGGAAACGCCGGGCGGCAAGGCGTTCGACATCGCGCTGTTGTTGGCCATCGTGTTCAGCGTCACCGCCGTATTGCTGGAGAGCGTGGTGGGTATCCGCGCTCGCCATGGCACCGAGCTACGGGCGATAGAGTGGTTTTTCACTCTCTTGTTCACGGTCGAGTATCTGCTACGGCTGGTCTGTGTTGGCAGGCCGATGCGTTACGCACTCAGCTTCTTCGGAATGGTCGATTTCCTGGCGATCGTGCCGACCTATGTCAGCGTGGCGCTGCCCGGCGCGCAGTCGCTGATCGTTATCCGAGCTCTGCGCTTGCTACGCGTCTTCCGTGTGATGAAGCTGGTCCATTTCGTCGGCGAGGCGCGAATGCTTCGTGCGGCACTGCGCGCCAGTAGTCGGAAGATCATCGTCTTCCTCGGTACCGTGCTGACGCTGGTCTTGATCATCGGCTCGCTGATGTACCTGATCGAAGGCGAGCAACATGGATTCACCAATATTCCGCAGAGCATCTATTGGACGATCGTGACCATGACTACCGTCGGATACGGTGATATCGCGCCTGCAACGGTCTTGGGACGGGTGCTCGCTTCGATGGTAATGATCATCGGTTATGGTATCATCGCCGTGCCCACCGGTATCGTGACCGTCGAGATGGCCAACGTTCGCAGGCGGCCTGTCAGCACGCGCTCGTGCGCGCATTGCATGGCAGAGGGACACGACTCCGATGCCGTCCATTGCAAGTTTTGCGGCGCCAGGCTGTAGCGACGGTCTCGATCTCGACCCCCGGTCATATCGTCAACTGAGCGCACGCCTCGAACGGAGCAGCTATGAGGCCGAAATACATTCCATTGTCCGATTATCAAGAGTACCCTGTCGAGGAGATGCGACGCCGGGCGGTGGATTTCCGCGCCGATCTGCAGCGTCGCCGAACGGTGCGTCAATTCTCCGATAGAAGCATACCCCGGATGGTCATCGAGGAATGTCTGATGGCGGCGGGGACGGCGCCGAGCGGTGCCAATTTGCAACCCTGGCATTTCGTGGTCGTTTCGGACATGGCGACGAAGCGACGCATCAGAGAGGCCGCTGAACGAGAGGAGCGGGAGTTCTACGCGGGTCGCGCGCCTGCGGACTGGCTCGAGGCGCTGGCACCGTTGGGAACGGATGAACACAAACCCTTCTTGGAGACGGCGCCTTACCTGATCGCGATCTTCGCGCAAAGCTACGGCATCGCGGCCGGCGGCGGGAAGACCAAACACTACTACGTGCAGGAATCGGTGGGCATAGCCACTGGAATACTCGTTACCGCCCTCCACAATGCCGGGCTCGCAAGCCTCACGCACACTCCCAGCCCGATGCGGTTCTTGAACGAGATCCTGGGGCGGCCCGAGAACGAGCGACCTTTCTTGCTGCTGGTGGTCGGATACCCGGCCGAGAACGCGGTTGTGCCCGATATCGCGAGGAAGCGGCTGGAGGAGTTCACGACTTTCGTCGAGTGAATCTGCGTTTTCAACCACCCTGCCTCTGGGCCAGTGAGGTCTTCATGAACGATCGAATCGCACCGCTCAACGAGATCATGGCGCTGAACACCCACCTGTTCCGCAATACCCTGGCCGGCGTGGATGACGCCAGCGCACAACGCAGGCCGGGTCCCGAGGCCAACAACATGGCCTTCATTGCCGTGCACCTTCTCGATGCGCGGGCCTGGATGGCGAGATACCTCGGGCTCAAGTATCAACACCCTTTCGAGGACGAGTTCGCCAGCGTGACATCGATCGATGACGTCGAGCATCTCCCGGAGCTCGAATCGATCGTCACCGCCTGGAACGCCGTGTCCGAGCGCCTGGGCGAGCGATTGGCGTCTCTGACCGGAGAGGAGATCGATCGGGAATCGGAGCAGGAGTTCCCGATCGGCGATCGATCCGTGTTGGGTGGGGTGACCTTCCTGCTACAGCACGAATCGTTTCACATCGGCCAGCTGGCGCTGCTGCGTCGGCTGCTGGGGTTCGGCGCGATGACCTACGCCGTGGGATGAGCCAACTAGCGCGGGAGTCTCTCCGGCATGTCTGCGGTGACATACGCCATCACCGCCAGCGCGGCAACACACTGCGCCATCTCACGTGGGTCCAGCTTGTCGATGGTGTCGGCTGCGGTGTGATGATACCAGAAGTACCGCTCGCCGTCGACGCGGAGTCCCATTCCCGGAACGCCTTCCTTCATGATCGGTCCGATATCGGCGCCGCCGCCGCCGCGGTCTATCCCGCCCGCCCCGATCGGGTCGAGGAGGGCACTGATCTCCCTGATGACTCGGAACGCAGCGTCCGAACCGGTGAAACCGAAGCCGAGTGGGTTGAACACGCCGGCATCGGACTCGATCGCCAGAACGTGGTCCGCCAGCTCGGCCGCGTGCATGTCGCGGTAAGCATAGGCGCCGCGCAAACCGTTCTCCTCGTTCGTCCAAAGGACCACGCGCACGGTACGCCGCGGACGGAGACCTAGCGCGTGGATGAGGCGTACCGCCTCCCATGCCGCAACGCTGCCGCCCCCATCGTCCATGGCGCCCTGGCCCACATCCCAGGAATCGATGTGACCGCCCAGAACCACGACTTCCTCCGGATGCTCCCTACCGACGACCTCCGCCATCGCGTTCCGCGAGGGGACATCCGGCAGCCGCTGCGCGTCCATCTTCAGCAGTACCTCGATCCGCTCGCCCCGCTCCTGCATCCGTTGCAGCATCTCAGCGTCCTCTACGGTGATCGCCGCGTGCGGGATCTCGGGGACGCTGGGATCGTATCGCATCTGACCGGTATGCGGTGTCTGCATCGAGAACGGCGTAACCGAGCGGATCAGGCTGGCCACCGCTCCCGCTCTGGCCGCCGCCACAGCGCCGACGACCCGGTAGGTTACCGTCTGTCCGTAGCTCGTGAACGGTGCATTCAGCAGGACGATCTTTCCCCGGGCTTGATCGGCGCGCAGCTCCAGCTCGTCGAAACTGCCGACGACCAGCACTTCGGCCCGAATGCCCTCCGGGGGTGTGCCGATGCTTCCGCCCAGACCCAACATCGGCAGCTTCATGCGACGCGGCGTCACCAGTTCCAGCGACTCCTCGCCGCGCACCCAATGCGGCACCAGCACCGGTTCGCCTCGGACATTCTGCAGCCCGTCCTGCTGCATCTCCGCCAAGATCCAGTCGAGAGCCCGTTCCAAGCCCTGCGAGCCGCTGAAACGATGACCGAAGCGGTCCACCATCTCCGTGAGCCGTTCATAGGCGAAGCTGTCCGCCAGAGCGGCTTCGATCAGGCGGTTCGCTACCTCCGCGTAGCTCTCGGTGACCGGACCCATTCGCTTCGCCGGCTGCGCTTCGGCTGCTTCGGTCCGGACGGTGCTCCCAATGGCCGTAAGAAGAATCACAGTAATGAAGAGGCGCTGCATCGGTCTTTCCTTGCTGCTGGATCGTGACGCGGAACTGCGGAGTATGCATCCAAAGATGAGAAATGGCAAGAAATATCAACCGGCGATAGACAGTCAGCCGATCTGGCCGAGCCTTGTGAACCGGCGCGCTCCTCGCCTGCCGGGCAGTCTCGGCTCCGTCTCGAACACTTCCGAAGGATCGACATTAGGGCCGAGTGATGCAGGAGAGAGCGGCTCGACCTCGGTGCTGGTGGAAGATCGCATATGGGCTGAGGGGCTGCTAGTTTACTTAAGCTCGCTGTTGCATTTCACTGTGGTTTTCGCCGCCCGCGGTACGTGGGCGCGCCGTCCATGGTACGGGACATGAGATGATGAGCATGAGAGTATCGATTCGGAGAGCGTGGAAGATCTGGGTCGCGGTCGCATGGCTCGCGTCGGTCGCCGTTACATCTGCGGCTGCGCAAGAAGATGTCCAGATGTTCGTGCGCCAGACCGAGCGAGCCATGAGCGTGGCGCGCGAAGCGCGTGCCGACCTGCTTGCCCCGCGCGTTTTCGCTGACGGCGTGCGTCGTTACGAGGAGGCGCAGCGGGATATCGGTAGTGGGAGAGATACGGAGGAGATAGAGCGGAAGTTGCGGTCGGCCACGCAGTACTTCCAGCAGGCAGCGGACCTGGCTCGGCTGGCATATCCGGTCCTTGCCTCTGCGCTAGAGGCGAGGGATGACGCGGAGGTAGCCGAAGCGCCGCGGGTCGTCGCTGAGTTGTGGCGAAAAGGCGCGGAGAGACTCGAGCAGGCGGCGCGCGAGATGGAGGGCGGCGACGTGGGCGATGCTCGGGAACGCGCAGCCGCGGCTGAAACGCTGTTCCGTGAAGCCGAATTAGCGGCGATCAAGGCGAATTATCTTCAGGAGACCTGGGGTCTGCTGGCAAGAGCCCGGGAAAGCAAAGTCGATGAGCGAGCGCCTCGTACATTCGCTCGCGCCGAAGAGCTGGTACGCGAAGCAGAGCGCCTCCTCGGTGAGGGTCGCTACGACACGGACCAACCTCGCGCGCTGGCTCAGGAAGCCAAGCGGCAAGCCGAACACGCTGTCTACCTGGCGGGTGTAGTGTACCAGGTGGAAGCGGAAGAGCGGACCTTCGAGGATGTGATGTTGGCCGCGGAAGACGAACTGCGCCAGATCGCGGCGAGCATGGGAATATCGCCGTCGTTCGAGTCCGGCCTGAGCGAGACGGCGGCGGCGATCGTCTCACAGTCGGAGAGCTACCAAGACGATATCCGTCGCCTCGAGCGCCAGCTCGCCGACCGCGAAGAGGAGGTGGAAGGACTGCGGGCGCGGGTCGGTGAGCTGGAGGAACAGTTGGGAGGGTTGGCAGAGGAGAGGACAGCGCTGGTGCAGCGTATGGAGGAGCAGGCGCGGCTGCGCCAGAAATTCGCGACGGTGGAGCGGATGTTCGCGCGCGAGGAAGCTCGGGTGATGCGAGAGGGCAGCGACGTGATCATCCGGCTGCTCGGCCTGACGTTCCCGGTGGGTG
>JASFLD010000040.1:0-14087 GCA_050118275.1 Gemmatimonadales bacterium | reverse complement strand
GGCCAGCCCGGCCGTAAGCGCGCCCGCGATTTGGCCCAGCGTGAAGGCCGTCACGGCGCGCACCAGCCGGCGGACGCCGCCCAGAAGGCCGAGAACCAGCAGAAACATCAGGTGGACCCACGAGTCAAGCACGTGCCGGACGCCGGCGAGCACCGCCCGCCCGGCGCCCCGCACGAGGTCGGGCGCCGCCGTTCCCTCCGGCAGTCGCCAGGGAGGCTCTCCCGGCGTGAGGACGTGGGCGAAGCGGTCTCCGGAAAAGAGCTCAACGCGTATGACGGTGGTGAGGGCAAGATTCGAAAACGGATACAGCATGCCGACGGTCTGGCCCGTCAGGCTCGTTTCGCAACGCCACTCACGCGTGAACAGCCAGGCGCCTGGCTGGTCGGTAACCTCCCGGCTGTTGATCGGGCTGCAGGTTTCCGGGAACTCCGGGGCAGGAACGGCGCGTGGCGGCAGGGCCTTGGGTACCCGCCACTGGACCGAATAGAGACCGGGCTCGCGCTCGGTGATCTGCAGGTGCGCCGGCGGACCCACATCGGCCAGAACCATGATCGGGAGAAATACAGCGATGGCAACTGCGAAACCCAAGAGAGCCTTCACTACATACTCCTTGCCCTCCGGCGCGCCGAATGTGAAGGGGAGGCGGGGTGTCCCCGCCTCCCGATTTCAACCGGCGCCGGAGAACGACTCATTCTCGTCCTATGGCGTGTACCAGATCGGGCTCGTGTACGCCCGCTCCTGCGTGGTCATCGAGACCTCCGCCGGCAGTGTGATGCCAAACCGGTAGGCTTCGTACGCCGTCCAGCGCGGTGTGGGGATCTCGATCACGCGAGCGTAGTAGACCGCCGGCACCGCGGGATCGAAATCGGGATCCGTCCAAACCGTGATCAACTCCGGGGCGCCGATCGTGTTGGTCCAGGTGGCGTTGGCGACGTCCACCGTGTTCCCCACCGGCGGCAGCTTGCCATCGGAACCGGGCTGCCGGTCTCCGGACCAGACCACGTCGTAGACCTTCTCGTGCCGCTCGCCCCTCGAATCCAGCCAGCCCTTGACGATCTGAATGCGGTCGAGGTTGCCGGACAGCGGATCCTTGAGGGCCGCCACCAGGAACGTCGGGGCTTTATCCGCCGGAGCCGGCGGCAGGTCGGCGCCCATGGGAACGCCCTTGGTGTAGCCGACGTTGGCCGGCAGGCGGTGCTGCGCGTCCGCCTGCGTGAACTCCCAGCCGCCGAAGAAGCGCACCAGCATCCGCGGGCCCGTGGTCGCGTAGGTCTCCTTTCGCATCATCGCGTCGAAGAGCGCCTCGCGGGTGTTTTCCGTCGCCCAGACGCCAGCGTAGCCTGAGCTGACCATGGCCCAGCTCTCGTAGCGGCCATTGGGCGCCTCGGCCATGGGATGCTTGTAGCGCACGGGGCTGGGCTCGACGCCCGAGTGCTTGCCGAAGAAGTTTTCCTCTTCTGCGGTGGCCAGACCTGTGTGGCTGTCGGTGGAGCCAATCATCCCGAACTTGTAAGGATTCACGCCCAGTTGGCGCTGCAGCTCTAGGCCGATCTGCAGACCGCTCCGCGCGTACTCGTACTGCAGCATCTCGTCCTTCTTCGCCACGCTCAGGTCGAGGTTGCCCTGGTCCCACGTCTCGTAGTCGGCGAACTCGTCGTTCGGCGACAAGAAGGGGTGCGTCTCGCCGTCACCCTTGATCTGGGTGGCCTCGTAGAGCGGTTCCCACTTGGCGCGGGTCTCGGCGTAAGCGCGGTCGAACGATCGGCCGGTGAAACTGTCGAGGATCGGGAACATGATCCCGTTGCTCAGATTGCCGTTGTGGGCGATCGCCAGAACCTGGCCGCCGGTCTTGTCTTCGTAGGCGTTCATCCACTTCCACAGGTCGCGCGGGTTGTCGCTGCCCAGCGGCTTCAGCGTCGTGTACGGCTCCACGACGCCGGCCCTATCGCCGTCGTCGCGGAAGATCACCACGCGATGCAGGTTGTTACCGCCCGTGTTGGACGTCCACTCGTAACCGATGAACGCGGTGAAGCGGCCGGGATCGTTGTAGTCCTCAGCCGCGTCGATCATCAGGTCCCAAGCGTCGCGGTAGGCCCGGCTCCCGGGGAGCGAGGCCAATGCCTCGGGGAAGGTGCCCTGCGAGAAGGCGACGATGATCTCGACCGCGGCCTCCACGCCGCTCTCGCCGCCGGCCTGCACCATCTCGTACCACCGTTTGCCGGTGGGATCGGCCAGGAAGGCAGGATCGCCGGAGAACAGCCGCGGGAAGAAGCCCATGTTGTCGGAGTGGTCGGCGACGACAAGGAAGTCGAGGGGCCGGGACAGCTTGACCTGCAGGCCCGTGGACGAGGTCAGTTCCTCGCCGCGGGCGAAGCGGTAGGCATCGTCGGGCAGCAAGCGGGCGCCAAACGCGCCGGCGTCCATCGACAACCCGGTGTGCAGGTGCGTGTCGCCCCAATAGACCCGGGTCGGGAAATTACGCCCGGCATACGGCGAGAAGTGCCTTTGTGCCGGGAAGGCACCGGCGACAGTCGAATCGGGGGGTGGTAGCCCAACCGTCTCCTGGCCGCGCACAGACGGGACCACCGCAGCGAAGCACAGAAGGAGCACCGCCACAATCTTCGCATTCTTTCGCATCGACCACTCTCTGGTTCTTAGGCAGGGTCGTCCGAGAGGGCGGCCTAGCCCCCCGGTGACCGACGGCCTGGTTGAAGACGCGCAAGTATATCCGGGGGGCTGCCGAGTGTCTAGTCATGGCGCGTCTCCTGCGGGAGCGTGTCCGCCGCTTCCCCAGCTTGCCCGGACGCCTGCACCTCTTCGGCGGCCCGGGTGATTCCCTTGGTTGACTGGGCGAAGGCTGGGGCCACCTGAGTCGTCGCGCTCAGCAGAATAGCCAACAGCGTCTGCACGATCCGCACGGGCGCTGGCAGGGCTGCGAGTCGGGTCACTCTCAATGGCTGGTTCCTTCCGTCGAAGCGAGCGTGAGGATAGAGGCCCCACGCCTGAATCGTCCTTCTCCCACTCACTCGAAACAGTCCTGTTCCGCCTGCGGGCAGGTGCAGCAACTCCGGCATCGCTTGGGCGATCGCTCAACGCGCTCCGAAGGCCTCCTCGAGGTTACGGACGTTGGCCCGCATGACACTCAGGTAGTCTCCCGCCTCCGGAACGTTGGCGCAGGGATCGAACACGACGCTGTTCACGCCTAGCTCTTCCAGTCTCGCCGTTATCTCTGGAATCGGCCGGCCCTCCCACAACATCCACCGCGCCGGGTGCTCGCGCAGCAGCGCCCGAAGCTCCGACCAAGCTCTATCATCTGGGAACTCGTCCGGCTCGAAGTGCACGCTCTCCAGGTTCAAGCCGTAGCGACGCGCGAAGTACTGGTACACCGGGTGTGAGCTCAACAGCGGTTCGGCCTGGACTCCGGCCAGGGCGTTCTCAACACCGTCGTCGATGGACAGCAGGTCGCGCTTCAAGAACTCGAAGTTTTCCGTGAACGCCGTCTCGGCCTCAGGCGAGGCCCCGGTCAAGGACCTTCTAATCGCCTCGGCTTGCAGCACCGCCAGCCTCGGGTCGAGCCACGTCGTGAACGCCGTCTCGCCATGAGTGTGCTCACCCTCGAGCCCGTGGCTGTGCGTCATGCCACCCTCGATGTGAATGTAGCGGTCCGCGAAGCTCTGTGACGTGTTGACCATCTTCGAAGCCGGTAGGCTGGCCATGCCGACCCAGCCAGCGTAACCCGCTCCGTTGAGCAGAATGAGATCGGCGCTCTGATACCCAACGACATCCTCTGCGCCGGGCGTCCAGTACGCCGCGTCCACGTCGCCCGGGACCGGGAACTCGACGCGAATCAAGTCACCACCGATCCGCTCCGCGAAATACGCCAGCGGGTAGTTCACCACGTACACGGTAAGCCCCGCCTGCTCGCTGAGCGCGGCACCGCCGCCCTCCCGTTGGCCCTCCCTGCACCCCACGCCGAGAGTCACGATCAAGGCGGCGCTCGCCGACAGTGCGACCCGCCGGCCCCGAACGGTGCCGCGACGCCGCTCAATTCCTAGAGATGACATGAGATGAAACCTCCTAACACCTTCCATTAAAATATTTTATGGAGTATGGCACACGGTCGAGCGAAACCATCCAGTGCATTCCTACATGCGAATCACGGCACGAATCACCAGCGAGCCGAACTGACTGGTCAGGAACGTCAAGCCCGTGGCCAGCACGACTCCTACGGTCAAGACCACCACGATCTCCGACGCCATCACCGTGGAGACGGCGAACCGCGAGCCGCCGATCTTGAACAGCGTCTCGATCTCGCGGCGGCGCAAACGGAGCGAGAGCATGAAGACCAGCGAGGCCGTCGCCAGCGTCGCCAGTCCGACGATCACAGCCCCGGCCGTGATGAAGCTCTGCACCGTCAGGATGGTCCCCAGCAGTTGGTCCATCACCGCGACGGGTCTGACGATTTGGGCGACATCCCCCGCCCCCTGGTAGCGGCCCTGGAGAATCGCCGACGATCGGTCATCATCCGGAACGACTACGACCGCGGTCACCGGAAAGTCGGACAGATCGCCGTGAAAGTGAAAGCTGCCGATGTTCTCGGCCGTGATCTCGTTGTACTGCATCACCGAGGCGTTTCCCACCACATTGCTCGAGTCGCGCGTCAGAACGCCCGCCGCCGCTTCCGGCCGGGTCAGATCCGTGTGACCGTGGCCCAGCCCCTCGATCACCCAAGCCGTCTTGAAGTCGACGAAGATCGCATCGTCGTCCGGGCTGTCCGAATAGGCCAGCACTCCGACGACCTCCATCCGCAGGGGGTAGACGCCGGCCAAGTCGAACACGCTCTCGGGAGACGAGATGACGTGGTCTCCCGGCCCAACCCCCAGCGCTTTTGCAACCCGCGAGCCGAGCACGCACTCGCCCAGTCTCACCAGCGGCCGGCCCGATTCGACCCCCAGCCCTCGAAAGTCGAAGTACTCGAAACTGGTACCTACGATGGGGTGACCCTGCGCGTTGAATCGCACGTACATGGGGATCGCCAGAGCCAAACCCGTCGTGTCGACCCGCGCCACCTGCCCGTAGCGCAACGGGTCGGGGTAGTCGGAGCGAAAGTAGAGCGTGTTGAGGACCAGCTCGAGGGGGCTTCCCTTCGCGCCAATGATCAGCGGCGTGGCCGCCGCGCGCGCCGTGAGCTGCCGTGAGCTCTGATCGACCAGCACGCGCAGGCCGATGGGCAGGTAGGCGATCAGAGTGATGGAAGTGACGAGTATCGCCGTCTTCAGCCGATGAAACGCCAGATAGCGCCAGGCGAGGTAGAGGGTCTGCCTCATTCCGCTGCCCTCCCCCGGCCTGTTGTCTTTGCGTGCGCGTCAGTCCGCCCACCGATGACGCCGTAATCCTTGATGTCGATGGTCCGGTCGAAACGGTCAAGCAGATCGTGATCGTGCGTCACCGTCACCAAGGTGGCGCCCGATTGGGCGACCTGTTCCAGGATCAGGTCGAGCACGCGCTGCTTATTGGCCGGATCCAGATTACCGGTAGGCTCATCCGTGAGCAGCAACACCGGCTCCGGAAGTACCGCCCGGCACACCGCCACGCGCTGCCGCTCGCCTTGGGAGAGTTTGCCGGGGTGGCGCCGCAGTTTGTCGCCGATCCCCATCTGCTCGGCCAGAGTCAGCGCGCGCTCGCGGACCGAGGAGTCCAGTTTCAGCGCTGGATTGATCCGGTACGGCAGCAGGATGTTGTCCAGCACGCTCAAATACTCGAGCAGCTCGAACTCTTGAAAGACCAGCCCGACGTTGGTGACGCGGAAACGCCGCCGCTCGGCATCGTTCAGCTGGCTCACCGCCACCCCGTTGGTGACGACCCGACCCTGTCGAGGCGTCAAGATCCCGGCGATCAAATTGAGCAGCGTCGTCTTGCCGGAGCCACTGGGACCGATACACGCAGTCCTCGAGCCGCGCTCGATGGCCAGATCCGGAACGCTGAGTCGGAACTCGCCAACGCCGTAGCGAAATTCGAGATCCTGCACCTCGATCATACCTGCCCGCCCTTTAACCGCTGGTCCTCCCCAAGCCCGCCGTCTGAATGCGTTCCGCCCGAGACAGCTGTGCAGCGGTGAAATTCCCTGCGCCGTCCCTCGCGCTTCTCGAATGCGGCGTCTCGTACCGATGGGCGCGTCATGAACGTCACCCCAGCCACCGGCGCGAATTGAAATCTGCCGCTACCGTCCGCATCGCCCATCGACTCGACGTCGCACAGCGCCGGTCAGACACGCTCGAGAATCGAGCGCAGTTCATCCAGCACGCGATCGATGTCGGCGATCGTCGTGAAGAAATGAGGCGCGATGCGTATTACATCGCCGCGCGCCGACGCGACGACACCCCGCGCCTTCAACAGCCCTTCGACCCTGGGCGGGTCGGGCACGGCAATTGCCGTAGTGGCGCCTTTGCGTCGGACGTCGTTCGGCCCGGAGTACTCGAGGCCGCGATCGGCGGCGGCGGCGATGGCGTGGGCCGATAGCTCATGGATCCATGCCTCGATGCGTTTCGGATCGACCTGCCCGATCAAGTCCATGCCGGCGCGGGCGGCAGCAGCGGCGAAGACCGGCGGCGTTCCAGTTTCCAGCCTTCGCGCGTCGGCTGCATAGTCGAGCGTCTTGGGATCGAAGGCGAATGGGTTCACCCGACCGAACCAGCCCGTGAGAGAGGGCTCGAGGCGCTCGACCAGACTTTCCTTCACATAGATGAAGGCGATGCCAGGCACACCCAACAAGTACTTCTGGTTACCGCTAACGAGGATATCGATGTCCAGTTCGCCCACGTTCACGTCACACGTACCCAGCGACTGGTACGCATCCACCAGGAGTAGAGCACCAGCGCGGTGCGCGATCTCACCAATCCGCTTTACGTCCTGTTTGAAGCCGTTCTGGTAGTAGACGTGGGTGGCGGAGACTATGAGCGTACACTCGTCGACGCTGCGCTCGTACGCCTCGAGCTCGATCGCGCCGTCACGGACCGGCAGGAACTCGACCTCTAGCCCGTAGCGCGCGTGCGCCAGCCAGACGTGTCCAACGGTTGGAAACTCCGCCTCGCTCGTCACCACGCGATCTCGCTCGCTACCCGTCGCCAGCGCACTCGCTACCGAGGCGACAGCCGACGATGCCGAGGTGGAAACCGCTACCTCGGTGGGTTTCGCTCCGATCAAACGCGCGAACCCCTCTTTGGCGGCGTGGATCTCGGCGATCCAGCTCTCCCAGTCCATTCCTTTGGCGAGCCAGCTGTCCAGGTAGGCGTCTACGGCGCTACGGACGCGCCGTGACTGCGGGCCGTGCGAGCAGTTCGCGACGTGGATCGTGGAAGAGAGGCTCGGGAACTCGCACTGCCAGGCCCCGGCCTCCGCATCACCCAGCCGATCCGGTCCCCCATCGCTCATGGAACGAACGTCCTGAACACTTCACGTAGACCAGCTATCAGTATGACGCCGATCCCCACAGGCACGACGTACTTGACCCAATAAAACCAGAATCGGCCAATCGGCCGACCCCTGCTTCCCTTGTTCGCCGCCTCCAACGCCCGGCCCAAACCGACGATCCAGGCGAGTCCGATGAGAGCAAGAGCACTGCCGATCGGTTGCATCGTCGATCCCCAGAACAGATCGCTCTTCAGGATGTAGTCGAGGCTCTGCATCGGCACGACCCCAAGCAGCAGCGCGGCGGCGCAGAAGATAACTACAGCCGCTTTGCGATTCCAACCGTGCTCGTCCGCCACTCCAGCGACCAAGACCTCGAAGCCGGCCACAGCGGAGAGGAATGCAGCGAAGAACAGAAGGCCGAAGAAGAACGCGGCAAAGAGGTCGCCGGCCGGTACGCGGGCGAAGATGCTCGGCGCGGTCACAAATGTCAGAGCCGGTCCGCTGCTCACATCGACGCCCAGCGCTACGGCAGCGGGCAGGATGACGAACCCGGCGAGTACGGACGCGAACGTCTCGCCGACCCCGATACCGACGGCGCTTCTCTTCAAGTCCACATCCTCGCTCAGGTAACTCGCGTAGGTCACGAGGAACGTCCCGCCCAAGGCCAGTGAGAAGAAGAGCTGCCCCAGCGCCGCAGTGACGACGCCGGCGTCGATCATCGAGAACTCGGGATACAAATAGAATTTTACCCCGGCGCCGGCCCCGGGCAGCGTTAACGACCGGGCGATCAGGATCAGGAGCAGAAGGAAGAGCAACGGCATACCTATCTTGCTCACCCGCTCGACACCCTTCTTGATTCCCATGATTAGCACTGCCGCCACCAGCGCCAAGACGATGCCGGTCATCAGGGCCTGTCCCCAGAACCCACCCAGCACCGACTCGAAGAAGGAATCCGGCGCGATAGCGCCGATCTCACCGGTGACAGAGATCAACGTGTAGCGCAAGACCCAACCGACCACCACGGTATAGTAGCTGAGCGCCACCAGTACAGTGATGAAGAGAGCCCAGCCGATCACTGTACCACCGGGCATCCCGATGCGCCTGAACGCGCCCATCGGACCGCGCCGCGTCATCCGCCCCAATGTCAACTCCGCCATCAGCGCTGGTATGCCGAAGGCGAACAGCAAGATGAGATAGACCAACAGGAACGCCCCGCCTCCGAACGCACCCGCCATGTAGGGGAAGCGCCATACGTTCCCCAGCCCCACGGCCACTCCGATGAACGTCATCAGCAGGCCGAAGGCCGAGCCGAAACTGGGACGAATGCCGGAGTCGGCGTCGCCGTTCGTCATCGATCTCGCTCCATCAGCTACCTGATAACACACGGAGGACGCGGGTGAAAGGGTGGGTCGCAACTGCCACAAGGCGTTCTCGTTCCGTATGCGGCAGTGCACGCTCGCGCGCGCAGATCAAGGGGTGTCGATCGACTGGACGACGCGACGGAGCCCCGTGGTGGCACTCCAGCGGGCGTCCCAAACGACTTCCCAATCCAAGAACACGCGACTCATGACCGATCCAACGTTACTACCGATTCCACCTGCGCCGTTTGTGGGAACATGTCGAACGCCCGGCAGGCGGTGATCCCGAAGGTCCCGGACAGTGCCTTCAGGTCGCGGGCCAGTGTCGCCGGGTCGCAGCTCACATAAATGATGCGGCCCGGGGGGGTCCTCAGCAGGCTCTCGACGACTTCCTTCTCGATGCCACGGCGCGGCGGGTTCAGGATGACCAGTTGACTGGAAAGCTCGCGAGCCAGCGCCCGCCCGGCGGGCGCGGCGACGAAGCGGGCCGGTGCACCGGACTCCGCCGCCGCCGCATCCGCCATCGCGATGGCGTGTCGATCGCTGTCGATACCCACGACGTGGGCGCCCGCCCAGGCCAGCCGCAGAGCCCGGTGTCCGAACCCGCAATACACATCCACAACGTGCATCCCGCGCGGCTCGCCGATCTCCTCGCGTACGTACGCCTCGAGCTTGGCCGCCACAGAGCGGTTGACCTGTATGAATGTGGTGCCCGCGACCCGCAAGGTGTAATCGCCCCAGTCATCCGCGAGAGTCGCCTTGCCGACATACCAATCCGCTTCGCCTTTCCGGCCCAAGCGCCAGATCGACTCCAGGCCATCGACGGCTTCGAGCAGATCGTCGGGCTCGCCATCTCCTTCCCCACCCTCAACGGCCAGGCCCACCTCGCCGGCAGCCGTCGCACGCAGCGTGAGCCGCAACTCGCCACCGGAAGGGAGACGCTGCGCCAGCGGCCCCCAAGTGGACCGTAGAGAGACCCAAGCCCGGTTGATCGCCGGCTCGGCCAGCGGACACGCGTCGATGTCGATCAGGCCCGATGGATCGGGGAAAGCATGGTAGCCGGCGGCGACCCGTGAGCCCGCACGCCTGAGAAGCAGCGTGATCCGGTTGCGGTAGCCGAGCTCGAGCGCCGAGGGGACGACTTCCGGCGCGGGCAACACGATTCCGCCCAAGCGCCGCAGGGTATCGGTGATGATGCTCGCCTTCGACTCACGTTGCGTCGCGTACTCGAGATGTTGAAGCTGGCAGCCACCGCAGACCGCGTAGTAGGGACACGGCGGCTCGCGTCGTCCCGGGCCCGGCTCGACGATCCGTACCAGCCGGCCGCGCGCCCACTGGCGGTGCTCCTCCGAGTACTCAACTTCGACCCGTTCACCTGGAACCGTCCGGGGGACGAACACCACGCGGCCATCGGCCGCTCGGGCCAGCCCATCCCCACCGGCAACGATCGCTTCGATGGTGAGAACTTCAGGCGTGGAATTCAGCGCCCAGCGCTCCCCCCGCGTCCCGACCAACCGCCAGAGGGCCACCGCCACGCACTGCTTCGGGCACGCGACTCGTCGGTTTCCTCGGTCTGCAGCGTGCGGCGCCGCTGATCTTCGAGTAAAGCTGCAACGACGGCCATGGCCTTCAGCTGCTCGTCCTCTTGGCCGTCGCCCAACGCGAGATCGGGGTGCAGTTCCAAATAGCCGGTGTGAAAGCTCCCGGCGCGGAAATCGGGCTCGGCCATCACGCGGCGGTGGAAGGGCGCTATGGTGGCCACACCATCGATCAGCAACTCGTCCAACGCGCGCGCCATCCGCGCGATCGCCGCGTCGCGGTTCTCGGCGTGCACGATCAGCTTGGCCAGTAACGGATCATAGTGCAAACCGACCTCGGTTCCGGGAACGATGCCAGCGTCCCAGCGAACGCCCGTGCCACTCGGCGCCCTCAGGTGCTCGATGCGGCCGGTTGCCGGCAGGAATCCGTTGAACGGGTCCTCCGCGTTGATGCGGCACTCGATGGAGTGGCCGACGGGCGCGATGGTCTCAGTCTCGAGCGGCTGACCGGACGCGATTCTCAGCTGCGCATGAACGAGGTCGAGCCCTGTGACCATCTCGGTGACCGGATGTTCGACCTGCAAGCGTGTGTTCATCTCGAGAAAGTAGAAGCGGTCGCCGACGACCATGAACTCGACGGTGCCCGCACCACAGTAGTTCGCTTCCAGCGCCGCGGCCACGGCCTGCTCACCCATCCGCTCACGCAGCTCCGGCGTCATCGCGGGCGAGGGTGACTCTTCGATGAGTTTTTGGTGGCGCCGTTGGATCGAGCACTCGCGCTCGTTGAGGTGGATGATGTTCCCCTGCTCATCCGCCAGGATCTGAAACTCGATGTGTCGGGGGTTCTCCAGGAACTTTTCCACGTAGATGCGCGGGTCGGAGAACGAGGCCTGCGCCTCACGTTGCGCCGCCTCCCACGCCGATTCTAGATCCGCCTCCGCTTCGACCCGGCGCATCCCCTTGCCCCCGCCGCCTGCCGCCGCCTTGAGTAGCACCGGGTAGCCGATCACTCTGCTTGCCTCTCGGGCCGCCCCGGCGTCGGCCAACGGCTGCTTGCTGCCGGGCACGACCGGTACGCCGGCTCTCTCCATCGCCTTCCGCGCGGCCGTCTTGTCGCCCATCAGGGCGATCGTGTCGGCGGTCGGCCCGATGAAGATGAGACCTACTTCCTCGCAGGCGGCGGCGAAGTCGGCGTTCTCTGCCAAGAACCCGTAGCCCGGGTGAACGGCATCGCAGCCCGAACGCTGGGCAGCGTTCAGCAAACGCACGATGGAAAGGTAGCTCTCGGCGGCGCGGGCCGGCCCGATCAGGTAGGCCTCGTCGGCCATCCACACATGCGGAGCGAGCCGGTCGGCCTCCGAGTACACCGCCACCGTTTCAACGCTCAACTCCCTGCATGCGCGTATCACCCGGACCGCGATCTCACCTCGATTGGCGACCAGGACCTTTTTGATCATCAGAGCGGAATATTGCCGTGCTTACGCGGTGAACCGGGCTCGCGCTTGTTGCGGATCATGCGCAGCGACGCGATCAGCCGCGGCCGCGTCTCGCGCGGGTCGATCACATCGTCGAGGTAACCCTTCGAGGCCGCAATGTAGGGATGGGCGAACTGCTCCTCGTACTGCTTGATCAGTCGATCGGTCTCGGCCTGTGGGTCCTCGGCCTCTGCGATCCGGCGACGGAAGAGGATCTCGACGGCGCCTTTGGGCCCCATGACGGCGATCTCGGCCGTCGGCCAGGCGAAGTTGAAGTCGCCCCGAACGTGTTTCGAGTTCATGACGTCGTAGGCACCGCCGTACGCTTTGCGCAGGATGACCGTCAGCTTCGGTACGGTGGCCTCGCAGTAAGCGTACAACAGCTTGGCGCCATGCTTGATGATGCCGCCGTGTTCCTGCGCCACGCCGGGCAGGAAACCGGGCACGTCCTCGAATGTGATTATCGGGATGTTGAACGCATCGCAGAACCGGATGAACCGGGCACCCTTCATCGAGCTGTCGATGTGGAGCACGCCCGCCAGTACCGCGGGCTGATTCGCGATAATGCCGATCGTGTGCCCGCCCAGGTGCGCGAAACCGACCACGATGTTTTTGGCATATTCCGCGTGGACCTCGTAGAAGCTGCCCTGATCGACGACGCGCGAGATGACGTCGTGAACGTCGTAAGGCTTGTTGGGACTGTCCGGCACGATGTCCAGCAGCTCTTCATCCATTCGATCCGTCGGATCTTCGCCCGGCCCCTCCGGCGGTTCTTCCATGTTGTTCTGCGGGATATAGCGGAACAACCCGCGGACGAGATCGAGACAGGCCGGCTCCGACTCGCTGACGAAGTGGGCGACGCCCGAGGTACCGCCGTGAATCTGCGCGCCACCCAACCGCTCGAAGTCCACCTCCTCGTGCGTCACCGTCTTCACCACTTCGGGTCCCGTCACGAACATGTAGGAGACTCCATCGACCATGTAGACGAAGTCGGTGATCGCCGGCGAGTAGACCGCACCTCCAGCACATGGCCCCAGCACGACGCTGATCTGTGGGACAACGCCCGATGCCTGCGTGTTGCGCCAGAAGATCTCGGCATACCCTCCCAACGAGTTCACGCCCTCCTGGATCCGCGCGCCGCCCGAGTCGTTCAGGCCGATGACCGGGCAGCCGGCCTTCATCGCCATGTCCAGCACTTTGCAGATCTTCTCGGCATGCGCTTCCGATAGCGAGCCGCCGAAGACGGTGAAATCCTGCGAGAAGACCAGGACGGGCCGGCCATGAATGCGCCCCTGCCCCGTGACCACGCCATCACCGAGGATCTTCTTGTCCGCCAGCCCGAACTCGGTGGCGCGGTGGGTCACGAAGCGATCGAACTCCCTGAAAGATCCCTCATCGAGCAAGAGGTCGAGGCGCTCACGGGCGGTGAGCTTTCCCTTGTCGTGCTGCGCCTTGATGCGAGCCTCGCCGCCACCGAGCTCGGCCTGCGCGCGCAGCTCGGCCAGCCGCTTCAGCTTTTCCTGCATCGTCATTGATTGTCGTCCCGCTCGTACGTGACCCGCTCGCCGCGCAGCTCATCGAATGCTGGGACCAGGTCGCGTTCCTTGAACGACAGCAGGAACGGGCGCCGCGTCACCGCCTCGCCCTCGACTGTGAACACTCCGGTGGCACCCGGAAGATTGCGGATCTCGCGAAACGAGCGGGCGAGCGCCGAACGGCGCGGGTAACCCCAAGGTAACGCGTGAAGGATGAGATTCGCGGCGTCGTAGGCCAGCGCGGGTACGAGACTTTCTTGCAGTCCCTTGCGGTATTTCCGTTCGTATTTCTCGATGAAATCCTCCCAGCGGACCGATGGGCTCGAACGGTCGAGGAACGTCGAGATGATAGTTCCATCGATGAACCGGGGCTCGACCATGCGGAGGACCTCCGGCGCCGACCAATCCGCATCGCCCAGCACCTGGACGCCACGCAGCCCGTAGTAGGAGAACTGCGGGGACAGCTGAATCACCGTCCTCCAGTTGAACGCCGGCGCATAGATGGCCTGAGGGTGAGCCTGGCGCAGCATCGTGAGCGGCTGCTCGAACGTCGTCGCCGTGTCATCATAGGCGACCAGTTCGGCGACCTCGCCGCCGCGCGCCCGGACCGCATCGGCGAACGCCGCAGACTGCGATCGCCCCTCCTGATTGTTCGGATAGAGAACACCGAAGCGGCGGATGTGAAGATCCCGCAATGCGAACGCGGCAAGCACCCTGGCTTCCCGCGTTACCCGCTCGGTCGTGCTCCACAGCGAGTAGGTGTTCCGCGCG
>JASFLD010000039.1:0-14225 GCA_050118275.1 Gemmatimonadales bacterium | reverse complement strand
CGGTGGTGATTTTCACCGCCTCGTCGATCCCCAGCTGCGTCTCCCGGTCCAGCTTCTCGCGCAGAGTCTCGCCCTCGATGTACGGCATGACGTAGTAGAGCAAGCCGTCGGCCTGGCCCGAATCGAACAGCGGCAGGATGTGCGGGTGCTGCAGGCTGGCGGTGGTCTCGATCTCCTGGACGAAGCGATCGGCGCCGAGCACGGCGGCCAGCTCGGGCCGAAGAACCTTCACCGCGACCTTGCGCTTGTGTTTCAGATCCTCGGCCAGGTAGACCGTGGCCATGCCGCCCTCGCCGAGTTCGCGTTCGATGCTGTAGCGGTCGCCCAGGACTGCCGTCAACTTTTCGGTGATGCTCGTCATCTATTCTTCCACCATGGTACTGATTTCGATCGCGCGCCGTTCAGCGCGGAGACCTGACTGCCAACCTCACCGGCTCGCTCGACGCACAACCTCGTCAAAATTCGTCACCATGATCAGATCTCCCGCGACGCCGGCCGAGCCGTCGTCCACCATGAGGAACCGTTCGGCGTCCGCGCTGACATCGTAGTAGCGGTGGTCGTCGTTGAAGACGTAACCCGCCGCATTGAAGAGATTCTGGCGGGTCAGCACTTCGAAAGATCCGTTCCCGGCGTTGACCGACGCCACCACCATGTTGCCCGAGGCGTCGCGGTAGAACAGCTCGCGACCGGAGCGGGCCCACGCCGCCTCCGCACCGCCGTTGGTCGAGATCAACCATTTCCCGTCGTCGGTGTTGGGGAATGGCCGAACGTAGATCTCCTTTCGGCCGGTCTCGTCAGAGGCATACGCCAGCCAGTTGCTGTCCCACGAAACGGCGGGTCCCGTCTCTTCCGCCGGCGTCGCCACCAGCGGCACGGGCGTCGTGTCACCCTCCGTTGGGATGGCCAGGATGTCGCCGCGGCCTACCCCGCCTTCGTCGTCGTCGGTGCGGTAGACGAGCCACCGGCCGTCCCGGCTCCACTCCGCCTCGAAGATCTGCCGTGGACGATCGACGAGCAGCGTCGCCGCGCCGGTGCCGTCGGCACGCTTCGCCCAGACGTCGTCGCCGTCACCTGCGCGGTCCGAGATGAAGACGAGCCGTTTCCCGTCGGGGGACCATGACGGTCGTCGATTCGTTGGGCCCTCGAACGTGACCCGGGCCGCGGGACCGGTTGGGAGCCGCTTGACGTACACGTCGCCGGCCAAACCACCTTCGCGCCGAAGGGTCAAGGCCACCCGGTCACCGGTGGGCGACAGGCGAACTCCGCCGGCCAGGGGGATTCCCGAGAACGAAAAGTCGGGATCGACGTCCGCCGCCTTCCCGTTCCGGTCCACCCAGACGAGCCGACCCGACGTGGCAGCGCTCGCGCCCCGAACGTAGAGCAGCGTCCCGTCCGCCCCGAGCGTGGCTTCGGCCAGACCGAACGTCGTCCGGATGCCATCCTCCAGCGGCACTGCCTGCCCGATCGACAGATCATCGAGATCTATCGGGGCGGCCCAGAGTCCGCCGTTCCGCAGGGCATACACGAGGTATCCGCTCGACGCGTAGGCGCCCCACCCGGCACCGGCGACGAGCGTCTTCAGCTCGCCCGTCTCGAGATCGAGCGCCAGCAGGTCGCTCGATTCGAACGACAACGGCAATGTGGTGACGAGCACTCCCCCGCCGTGCGGAAGCGGGTTCATATCGGCAAAGACGCGACGCTCGCCTTGCACCGTGACGCGCTCCACAGGCCCACCCACGCTATTCACCCGGTACAACTTGTACGGATCCTGGCCAGCGAAGACGATGGTGCCGTCGTCGAGCCAGGCCGGACGAACGGCGCCGGCGGAATCCGCCAGCGTCACCGGGGCTCCGCCGGCCCGCGAGATCTTCCGGAGCTCCGTCCCCGCCACGTACGCGATCCACTCGCCGTCCGGCGAGAAGGTGACGCCGAGGCTGGCACCGACGGCACCGGCAATCGGAGCCGGGTCACGTCGGTCGCGCTCCTTGATCCACAGCTGGTTGCCGCCCGCCGCCGAATCGACGTAGACGATCGCCGAGCCGTCGGGCGCGATCGCCGTATTGGAGACCACGCTGTACGGTGTGGACCCGGCCGCGCCCAGCACGATCCCCTGACGCATGACGGGGAGCGGCCGGGCGGTGGGTCTAAGCCAGCCGAAGGCGGCCAGCGCCACAGCGGCCGCCGCGACGGCGGGCCAAGCGAACCGACCCAGGTTACGGCGTGAGCCGCCGGCAGCCGCGGAAACCGCAGCCGTGGGCACCGCGAACGCCGGATTGGTGAGCGCCTCCGCAAACTCCTTGGCGGTGCCGAAACGATCGGCTGGCAGCTTCTGCAGCGCCTGCGTCAGCGCCGCCGCCACGTTCGGCGGCACTGACTTCCGCACGTTCGTCACCTGGGTCGCCTCTTCGGTGACGATCTTCATGATGATCTGTTGCGCCGAGCTGCCCGTGTGCGGCGGATTGCCCGCCAGCATCTCGTAGGTCACACAGGCCAATGAGTAGATATCCGACCGGTTCGTGATATCCTTGTCCGCCGTCGCCTGCTCCGGGCTCATGTAGTGCGGCGTGCCCAGCGACAGCCCCGTCTCCGTCATCCGGCCGCCCGCCGCCGCGCTCACCGCCAGCGCGATCCCGAAGTCCGCCACCATGGGCCGCCCGTCGTGCAGCAGGATGTTCTCCGGCTTGATGTCCCGGTGGATCACGCCGTTTCGGTGCGCGTAATCGAGGGCGTCCGCCACCTCGGTGGTGATCCGCACCGCCTCGTCGATCCCCAGCTGCGTCTCCCGGTCCAGCTTCTCGCGCAACGTCTCGCCCTCGATGTACGGCATGACGTAGTAAAGCAAGCCGTCGGCCTGGCCCGAATCGAACAGCGGCAGGATGTGCGGGTGCTGGAGACTGGCGGTGGTCTCGATCTCCTGGACGAAGCGATCGGCACCGAGCACGGCGGCCAGCTCGGGCTTCAGCACCTTGACCGCGACTTTGCGCTTGTGCTTGAGGTCTTCGGCCAGGTAGACGGTGGCCATACCACCGGCGCCGAGTTCGCGCTCGATGGCGTAGCGATCTCCGAGGGCGGCGGACAGTCGTGAGGTGTTCTCGCTCATCGGCCTCCCGAGCCTCTCCCATCCAACTCGCTCAACCAATTCTGCACCAGCACGGCGGTCAGGGTCTCCGTGCCATGCTCCTCGGTACCGATCTGTCGCTTGAAGACGAAGCGGCGGTCGTCGGGGGTGATGTCGTATTCCGTGCTCGAGGCGTTGGACAGGTAGCCGCTCGCCGAGAACAGAACACGCTGCTCGCCCGTCCTGAAGCCCGGACCCGGCTGAACGGTCACGGCGATGAGATCGCCGGTCCCGCTACGGTAGAACAACTCCCGCCCGCTATGGGCCCAGAGCGGCTCGTTGCCTCCGTCACGGGAGACCTGCCACCGCCCCGCATCTACTTCAGGGAACGGCCGCACGTACACCTCGTAGCGCCCTGATTCGTTGGACGCGTAGGCGAGCCAGCCGCCGTCGGGAGAGAGGGCGATGGACGTTTCCTCGTAATTGGAGTTGGCAATCAGGGGCGTAATGGCGCTATCCCCCGGGGTGAGCTCTGGCTCGAACAGGTAAACGTCCCGGGTCGGCGGCACACCCAGGCGCACGACCATGAGAGAGGTATCAGGGGTGGGAAAGGCCTGCCATACCGCCCGGGTGGCGTCCAACACAGTCTCGGGGGTCAGGGTCCCATCCGAGCGGCGGCGGCGCACGTCGACCGACCCTTCCTCCGGCTGCGACATATAAAGCACGAATCGCCCGTCGGCGGACCAGACGGGACGGACGTTCGAGCCGTCGAACGTGAGCCGCGTGAAGGGCCCATGATCGAGCTCCTTGATCCAGATGTCGTCGCTGCCGGAGGCCTGGATCGCCAGCGCTAGACGTTGGCCGTCCGGCGACAGGGCGATACCGCCGTTCCCCGAGGGGAGGAATGCCCAACCCGAATCCACCGGTGTGGCCACTCCATCGCGGGTGACCCAAACGGCTTCTACCGGTTCCCCGCCGGCCACCGCTTCACCGCGAACGAATAGCAGGGTCCCGTCCGCGGCGAGCGCCATGTCCACCGTCGCCAGGGACGAACGCACGCCGTCGAGCACCGGTACCGGTGCCGACTTGAACTCGAGGCTGCCCAGATCGAACGGGACGGCGAAAACCCCACCGTCGGGACGCGCGAAGACGACGCGGCCGTCGGGCACGTGCCACGCCTTGGAAACAGTCTCGCTGAGCTCGTGCGCCTCACCGGTTTTTAGATCGAGCGCCAGAAGAGCCGAAGTCGGACATCCGACGGTGCATAAACCAACCAGCGCGCCACGGCCATCCGGCAGGCCGGTCACTGACACCACCCCCATGCCCAGGCTGTCGACCCAAGTCCAGCGCCGCTCAGGACCTCCGTCCTCACCGATGACCCTGAGACCGTACGCTCGATCGTTGAACGCGATCGTCCCATCTTCCAGCCATGCGACGGTGGAGTACGCCGAGTTCGCCGAGTCGGCGATGGTGACGGCAGAGCCGCCACCCCGCGGCACCCTCTTGAGAGTCCTGTCCGCGACGAAGGCGATCCACTCGCCATCCGGCGAAAACGCGGGCGCTCGCCCGTCGGCCGTTCCGCTGAGCGGTTCCGCGACGGTCCGATCGGCCGTCTTGATCCAGAGCTGCCGCTCGCCGTCCACGACATCCGAAAACACGATTGTGCGTCCGTCCGGCGACATCGCCAAGTGGCGGCCAACCAGACCGGCAGGAAGCGGGCGACCGCTCAAGGCGACCCGATAGCGAATCGACGCCGCCGGCTCCGGCCTGCGGAACCAGCCCAGCGCCGCCACAACCAGGGCGACAACGGCCACCGCGGCGAAAGGAAGCGCCCATCGCCCCCGCCGTTCGGCCGCTGCGACCGGGCGGCCCCCGGCGGCCGCCGTCGCCAGTCGGAACGAGGGATCGGTCAACGCCTCAGCGAACGCGGCGGCGCTCTCGAACCGATCGGCGGGCAATTTCTCCAGCGCCTTCGCCAACGCCGCGGCCACATTCGGCGGCACCGACTTCCGCAGGTTCGTCACCGCCGTCGCCTCTTCGGTGACGATCTTCATGATGATCTGCTGTGCCGTGCTACCCGTGTGTGGTGGATCCCCCGCCAACATCTCGTAGGTCACACAGGCCAACGAGTAGACATCCGAGCGGTTCGTGATCTCCTTCTCCGCCGTCGCCTGCTCCGGGCTCATGTAGTGCGGCGTCCCCAGGCTCAACCCCGTCTCCGTCATCCGGCCGCCCGCCGCCGCGCTCACCGCCAGCGCGATCCCGAAGTCCGCCACCATGGGCCGCCCGTCGTGCAGCAGGATGTTCTCCGGCTTGATGTCCCGGTGGATCACTCCGTTGCGGTGCGCGTAGTCCAAAGCGTCCGCCACTTCCGTCGTGATCCTTATTGCCTCGTCGACGCCCAGCTGCGTCTCCCTGTCCAGCTTCTCGCGCAGCGTCTCGCCCTCGATGTAGGGCATGACGTAATAGAGGAAGCCATCGGCGCTGCCGGAATCGAAGAGCGGCAGGATGTGGGGGTGCTGCAACGACGCCGTGGTCTTGATCTCCTGCACGAAGCGATCGGCGCCCAGCACGGCGGCCAGCTCGGGCTTCAGGACCTTGAGGGCGACCTTGCGCTCGTGCTTCAGGTCCTCGGCCAAGTAGACGGTGGCCATGCCGCCCGCACCCAGCTCGCGCTCGATGCGGTAGCGGTCGCTGAGGGCCGTATTCAGAGTCTCGACGATGTCCGTCATCTATTCATCCACATCGGCGTCCGCCGGTTTGATCGTCCGGCCGATGACGATCGTGATGTTGTCGGTACCGCCATCGTCGAGCGCATCTTGCAGCAGGGCTTCACAGGTCTGTTTGGCACTGGTCAACGAACCCAGGTGATGGGCGATTCGCTCGTCCGAGACGTGCTTGGTGAGGCCGTCGCTGCAGAGCAGTATGACCGTGCCCCACTTGCGCACGATCTTACTGACGACGGGCTCGGCTTCCTGGCCGCCGATCGCGCTCGAGAGCACGTCCGCCCACTTCGTCGCCTGCGCCTTCTCCTGGGTGAGCGCGCCGGCGTCCACCAGGTCCTGGGCCATGGTCTGGTCGCGCGAGATCTGCGTCAGCTCGCCATCTCGAAACACGTAGCAACGGCTGTCACCGACGTGGAGAAGGTAAGCGTGAGGCCAGAGTCCCAGAAACAGCGTCAGCGTCGTGGCGAATCCCTTCGCTTCCTCGTCCTGGCTGGAACGCTGCTGCAGGCGCGCGTGGCACTCCAGCGCTGCCTCCTCCAACAGCCGCGGGAAGGCCTGAGGATCATCGCTCTCGGCCACGTAGGCGTCGTTGAATCCCGACGAAACGTGCTGCACCAGGGCCTGAACGGCCTCCCGGCTCGCCTCCTCGCCGCCGCCGCCCTGCCCCACGCCATCGGCGACCATGGCGAACGACGCGAGCCGCTCCGGTTCCACCACCTTGGTCGGATCGGAGGAGATGCTCGTGCCGTCGACCTCGACTCCCCGAGACAGTGAACCGAGGAAGAAGTGATCCTCATTCTTCTCTCGCACCTTGCCACGGTGGGTGAGGCCCCAAGCATCGATGTCGGAATGCCGCGGTTTCTGCGTTGGCGGAGTATTCGCGCCCGATTCGACGGTAGTCATCGGTGGACCTCCTGCACGTAGTAACGGCAGACGGAAATCATCGCCGGTGCACGTTCCGCTATGTCAGGCAAGACGGCTCACTCCCGGTACGGGTGCGGCCTCGGGTAGGATCCGTGGCCGGGGCTGCTTTATTGTCGCACTGTGAGAAGATGGCAGACGAGGATCGTCTTTTCAAGCCGGCTCCGGTCGCGCTTCCAAGCGAATCGGGGCATGTGGCGAGGGGTTTTCTTGCCCGCGAGCTCGGCCGACGGCATAATGGAGACCGTTCCGCAACCTCGTGACCCGGAGATCTGTGCATGAGACCCACCATCATCTGGACCGTGATCGTCCTGCTGGCGGGCTCGGCGGGCCGTAACGCAGCGCCCCAAGAGGCGCGGCTCGGGACGATCGACTTCCCCAGCTCGGGCGCGCCGGAGGCGCAGCCTCACTTCATCCGCGGCGTGCTTTATCTCCATAGCTTCGAGTACTCCCACGCCGCGGACGCATTCCGAGAAGCCCAGCGGCTCGACCCCGACTTCGCCATGGCCTATTGGGGCGAGGCTATGACCTACAACCACCCGGTCTGGAACCAGAAGGACGTGGACGCGGCGCGGGCGGCGCTGGCGCGGCTCGCCCCCACGCCGGAAGCTCGCCAGGCGAAAGCGCCCACTCAAAGAGAAAAGGACTATCTCGCCGCAGTCGAAGTGCTCTACGGAGAGGGCGCCAAGGCCGAGCGCGATACGGCGTACTCGCTGGCGATGAAGGATCTCATGGACGCGTACCCGGAGGATGACGAGGCGAAAGCCTTCTACGCGCTTTCGCTGCTCGGCCTGAGCCAGGGCGTGCGCGACGTCCCCACCTACATGAAGGCGGCGGCGGTGGCTCAGCAGGTGTTCAGGGCCAATCCCGACCACCCGGGCGCCGTGCACTACTTGATCCACTCGTTCGACGACCCGGTGCACGCGCCGTTGGGCCTTCCCGCGGCCCGCGCTTACTCGAAGATCGCGCCGGCTGCTCCGCATGCTCAGCACATGACCACGCATATCTTCGTGGCGCTGGGTATGTGGGACGAAGTCGTCTCCCAGAACGAGATTGCTACCGGCGATCACTGGCTTCCCGGCCACTATACGTACTGGCTGGCCTACGGTCTGCTGCAGCAAGGGCGTCACTCCGAGGCCCTGGCGCTCCTCGAGAAGATCGCGGGCAACATGAGGGCGGATGCGCCGGATGGCCGACGCGGCTACCTGGCCAGCATGCGGGCACAGCACCTGGTGAACACGGAGAGCTGGGAAAGCCCGACCGCGCGCTGGGAGCTGGATCTCGCCGGTCTGAGCGGCGGGAGCCGCGCACGGGATGCCTTCGCCACCGGTTTCGCGGCGCTGCGCAGTGGCGATCGCTCGGGTGCAGAGTCGGCGCTGGCGTCCCTGGCTGTCATAGAGAAAGAGCCCAGAGAGTGGGGCTCGGAGACCGTGCCACGCATTCTGGAGTCGGAGCTGCGCGCTGCCCTCGCCATGGCCAACGGCGACGCCGAACGCGCCACCGGGTTGATGGAAGCGGCTACCGCCATGGAAGATGCGATGCCGTTCGAGTTCGGACCGCCCGTGGTGGTGAAGCCGAGCCACGAGCTCTTCGGCGAGATACTGCTCGAGTTGGATCGACCGGCGAAGGCACAGGCCGAGTTCCAGCGCGCGCTGCAGCTGGCGCCGAAGCGCGCCCTATCGCTGCTGGGGCTGGCCCGGGCCGCGAAAGCCGCCGGCGACGCGGCCACCGCCCAGCGGGCCTACGAAACTCTCAGCGAGGTTTGGCAGCGGGCCGATCCGGGTATACCGGGGCTGAGTGAGGCGCGCCGGGTCGCGAGCGTCAGAGAGTAGACGGTGCGGGCGGCGCCGCGTGCTGTACGCTGGGTTCCGCTGATGCAGTCGGTCGATGAAGGGCATGACGTAGAAGAGCAGCTCCCCGGCTTGCCCGCTGTCGTACAGTGGCAGGATGTGCGGGTGCTGCAGATTCGCGGTGGTTTTGATCTCGGCCAGAAAACCGCTCGGCGCCGATCACGGCGGCGAGCTCGGGTCGCAGCACCTTTGAGCGCAACCTTGCGGTCGTGCCTCAGATCCTCGGCCAGATAGACGGTGGCCATGCCGCCTTGGCCCAGTTCCCGCTCGATCCGGTAGCGGTCGGCGAGGGCCGCGGCGCCGTAGACCGCCGCAACCTTGAAGACCTGGCAGCGGCGGCCGCCCCGCGCCCCCCCCGACGATGACGTCACGAACCGGCGACTGCTTCCGGTGCCCGTCACTCCCACCTATGTTTGGGCGAACCGACACGCGAACGGAGTATGGGGGATGACGGCTGACGGGCAACGACTGGCATCGACACGCGAGGCGCCTCTGGCGATGAACCCCGAGGAGTTCCGGAGGCTAGGCCACGCCCTCGTGGATGCGGTCACGTCTTTCCTCGCCTCGCTGCCAGAGCGAGCAGTGACAACGGCCGAGTCGCCCGCCGCCGTTCGGGCGTTGCTCGATGCGGAGCGGTCGCTTCCCCAGGGTGGAACGGATGCGGGAGAGCTGTTGCGAGCTACTGCGGACCTCCTCTTCGAGCATTCGCTGTTCAATGGGCACCCACGCTTCTTCGGCTACATCACATCGTCGCCGGCACCGATCGGCATGCTGGGCGACTTCCTGGCGGCAGCCGTCAACGCCAACGTCGGCGCCTGGCAGTTGGCGCCTGTGGCGTCGGAGATCGAGGCGCAGGCGATCCGCTGGATTGCGGAACTGATCGGCTATCCGAGCGACTGCAGCGGTCTCTTCGTCAGTGGCGGTAACATGGCCAATATCGTGGGCTTTTTCGCCGCGCGGGCGGCCGCGGCCGAGTGGGACGTCCGCAAGAAGGGGCTCAACCCTCCGGCGGCGCGACCGCTCAGGGTTTATGCGTCGTCAGAGAGCCACACGTGGATTCAGAAGGCGGCCGACCTGTCCGGCCTCGGAACCGACGCGATCCGCTGGATTCCGACCGGAACCGATCTGCGCATGGACGCCGCAAAACTTCGAACGGCCCTGGAGCGTGATCGGCTGGCGGGCGAGCGGGCGCTCATGGTGGTCGGGACGGCCGGATCGGTGAGCACGGGTGCCGTCGACCCGCTCTTCGAGATCGCCGAAATCTGCCGCGCTGCCGGGATCTGGTTTCATGTGGATGGAGCGTACGGCGCGTTGGCCGCCACCGTGCCCGGCACCCCTCGCGATTTGCAGGCGCTCCGACTCGCCGACTCGGTTGCGGTGGACCCACACAAATGGCTCTACGCGCCTCTGGAGGCCGGGTGTCTCCTCGCGCGAGATCCCGAAGTGCTCCGCAAAGCCTTCTCGTATCACCCGCCGTACTATCACTTCGGCGAGGAGGCCATCAACTACCTGGACTTCGGGCCACAGAACTCACGGGGCTTTCGAGCGCTCAAGGTGTGGCTCGCGCTTCAGCAAGTGGGGCGCGAGGGCTACGTGCGGATGATCGGTGACGACATTCGTCTGAGCGAACGCCTCAACGCGCTCGTCGGCGAACATCCGGAGCTCGAGGCTCTGACCCAGGGATTGTCCATCACGACGTTTCGCTACGTACCGGCCGACCTGCGTGCGGAGATGGATGGGGGGGACGAAACCTACCTGAACGAGCTCAACCGGGCGACCCTCGAGCGGATTCAGGCTTCGGGAGAGGTGTTCGTCTCCAACGCCGTGGTCGGCGGCCGCTACGCGCTACGCCCCTGCATCGTGAACTTTCGCACCCGCGAGGTGGATATCGACGCGCTCCCGGACATCGTGGCGCGGCTCGGCCGGGAGGTCGATGCGGAGCTGCGTCCGCGGGCACAGCGCTCGCGGTGACTGCGACCGCCTTGCGACGCGTGGGAGAGCAACCGGCGGGTCCGCAGAGCGTACCACCGCGCTGCGGGCCGGTGTGGGTGTTCTTTTTGCTCGGCGCCCTGGCGCCCGCCTCAGGCGCGTCCGCGCAATCCGCCGCCAGCCTACGCGTAGCGGCTCGCTATTCCGCCGAGCGCGAGGGCGACGCGGTTCTGGTCTTCCGACACGACAGCCTCGTGTTCGAGGACTATCAGAACGGGTACGACGCACGGGCTCCTCACGGGCTGGCGAGCGGAACGAAGACCTTCACGTGTGTGCTCGCGGCCCTCGGTCAGGCGGACGGGCTGCTTGACCTCGACGAGCCGGTCGCGCGTACGCTCGAGACGTTTCGCGCCGATCCGCTCAAGACGCGGGTGACCGTCCGCCAGCTCCTGAGTCTCACCAGCGGGCTCCAGCCGGACCTGGCCGAGCCCTGGGACGGGACATATGCGGCTGCGACGCGGCTCCCGATGGTGGCCCGACCCGGGGAGCGGTTCGCCTACGGCGGGGTGAGCTTCCACGTCTTCGGCGAGCTGATGTACCGGAAACTGGACGGTGAGGACGTCGTCGCCTACTTGCGGCGTCGGATCTTTGCTCCGCTCGGTATCGACGTCCCGTTCTGGCGGCGCGACCGCGTCGGGCGACCGCAGCTGACGAGCGGCGCCGCGATGACCGCGCGAGACTGGGGCTGGTTCGGAGTCCTGCTTGTCGACGAAGGGAGGTGGCACGGGCGGGAACTCGTCCCCGCTGCGGGCCTGGCCGAGTGTCGCCGTGGCAGCGCGGCGAATCCGGGTTATGGACTGGGCCTCTGGCTCAACGCGCCCGTCCCGAAAGAACCGCCCCCGGCGGGCGTGCGTCGCGCGGGACCGGAAGATCGTCGCATCTTCGCCCCGGACCTGCCGCAGGATCTCTTCCTTGCCGCCGGCGCGGGCGGGCAACGGTTGTACATCTTGCCCACGCCCGGCCTCGTGGTCGTCCGCTTGGGCCACAATCGCGGGACCGACTTCGAGGACGACGTGTTCCTGCGAACGTTGCTGGAGCGATAGGGCAGTCGACAGGCCATGGCGGTGCGCGGACATTCAACTCCTCGGCGCTTCCGCCAGTACGACACACACGGCAAGGGTCCGAGTCTGCACAAATCCCGCCGCTGCGACGCGCCGACCCAATGTGTCACTCCCCGACCATCGCGAGCACCGCGGCCGGCGACAGCGTCCGCCCGCTCGCGACCAGATCGTCGAGCGTAGCCCGCGGGATCGACGCCTTCAGCACCTCGATCCGGTCCACGACGCCCGGGTCCATCGGATGCGCCACCACGGCGCCCGCCCGTTCCGAGAGCACCTGCGCGGCCGCGGCGATCTCCACCGCGCGCTCCGCGCGGCCCGCCGCCGCCTCGACCGCCGCGAGGCCCATCAACGCGAGGCCGGTCCCCCGCGCACTGCCCACCTCTTCGTTGGTGCTCACCGCGAGCCGGAACGCGCGCCGCGCCGCGGGCACGTCGGCCGCCGCCAGCGCGGTCCACCCCATCTCACTGTGGACGCGCGCGATCTCAGGGCGGTCGCCTACCGTCTCGAACAACGCCAGCGCATCGGCGTACTGCGCCAGCGCGCCGGCGTGGTCGCCTTTGGCGAAGGTCATCTGCGCGAGGAAACTGAGCCCGAGGCCGCCGCCCTCGCAGTCGCCTAGCCGCTCCTGGATGCGCCGTGCCTGCTGGATGAGGACGATTCCAGCCTCGAGGTCGCCCGTCGCGAAAAGGAGCATCCCCTTGATCGCCATGCTGAGCCCAAGGATGAAGTCGCTGACACCGTTCCCGGCGCGCGCGATCGCCTCGTCCAGCGCCGTGCGCGCCTCCTCCATCCGACCGACGCTCAAATGGCAGTAGCCCACGCCCATCACGCCCTCGGCAGCGATCGCCGCGTCGCCAATCGCAAGCCCGTCCTCACCGCCGCTACCCCATTCGCCCACCGCTCGCTCCCACTCGTCGGTGACCGTGGAGATCATCCCGTTCGCCAGCAGCGCGAGCGCGCGGCCGCGGCTCGGCCCGCGATCCCCCGCAAGCGCGAGCAGCTCGTCCAGGATACCGCGCGCGGTGAGATGCTGGCCGGCCATGTGCCAGAACCAGTTGAGGTAGCCGGCGAGCAGCAGCCCCTTCTCGAGCGCCTCCGCATCATCCGCGCGCGCGCACGCCATGAGCCACTGGATGGCCGCGTGTAGGTTCGCATTGTCGGCACGCGCCCGGCGCATCGCCGCGATCTGTCCGGTCCCCTTGATCCCGGCATCGACGCCGGCGGCGAGCGCCAGGAGGTAGTCGGCATGCGCGCGCCGGAGCGCCTCCACTTCCCCACCCGCGTGGAGCTGCTCGGCGGCGAAGGCACGGATCGTCTCGAGCAGCGCGTACCGCTCCCCACTGCCGACCACGCGCACCAGACCCTTCTCGACGAGCGAGTCGAGCTCGTCGAGCGCGCGCTGCCGCTCGTCGTCATTGTAGCAGACCTCTTCCATCGCCTCGAGGGTCCAGCCTTCGTGGAACACGGACAGACGGCGCAGCAGGCGCTGCTCGTCCGCGTCGAGCAGCGAGTAGCTCCAGCTGATCGTGGCGCGAAGGGTACGCTGGCGGAGCGGAAGATCGCGGTCGCCGGAGGTCAGAAGATCGAGCGCGTGGTCGAGCCGCTGCAAGAGCGCCGCCGGTTCGAGAATCCGCACGCGGGCCGCCGCGAGCTCGAGGGCGAGTGGCAGCCCGTCGAGCTGGCGGCAGATCCCCGCGACGGCCGCCGCGTTCGCGGCGGTTAGCTCAAAGCCGGGCTTGACCTTCTCGGCGCGCTGGACGAATAGCGCGACCGAGGGGCATTCCCGCAGAGCTTCGATCGACTTCGTGTCCTGCCCCGGCAGCTCGAGCGGCGGCAGCGCGAACTCCGACTCGGCACCGATCTTGAGAGGTGCCCGGCTCGTAGCGATGACCTGCAGTGCCGGACAGCGCGCGACGAGTGCCGCGATGTCGCCCGCCGCGTCGAGCACCTGCTCGAGGTTGTCGAGCACGAGTAGCACGCGTCTCTCGCCGATCACCGTGCAGATGGCGTCGAGCGCCGAGCGGCCGGGCGCCTCGGCGATGTCGAGCGCGATGCCCACCGTGGGCAGCACGTCCGCCGGGTCGGTGACCGACGCCAGCGAGATGAAGGCGGCGCCGCCCGAATAGTCGGCCTCGAGCCGGCGGAAGAGCTCGATGGCGAAGCGCGTCTTCCCCGTTCCGCCGTAGCCGGTCACCGAGAACACGCGCGCGCCGGCTCGGAGACGATCGGTCGCTTGCGCCAGCGTGTCGTCGCGTCCGAGCAGTGGTGTCGATGGCGCGGGCGGTGCCTTGTCGAGCCTGCCGTCCGGCGGTTGTACCGCGCGTGGTCCGACCACGTCAACCTCGGAGCTAGTGAGCGCTGCGCGCCATTCCTCGACGGTCTGAAACCGCTCGGCGGGCGTCTTGGCGAGCGCGCGCTCGACCGCGGCGGCCACCGGGCCGGACACATCGGGGCAGGCGGCGCGGAGCGAGGGCACCGGGTGCGCGGCGTGGCCGGCCATCACCGCCACCGCCGTCGGCCCCGTAAAGGGCGGGCTCCCGGCGAGCATCTCGTACAGCATGCAGCCGAGCGCGTAGAGGTCGCTTCGCGCGTCCACGGTCTCGCCGGTCCATTGCTCGGG
>JASFLD010000038.1:0-14523 GCA_050118275.1 Gemmatimonadales bacterium | reverse complement strand
TGGGTCAACGGCTTCGCCACGGCCGCCTACAGCCGGTCACGGGCCCGTTGGCGCCGCCTGGCGAGGGCGGCCTTCGTCTCGCGTTCGCCGATGAGTCCGGCGTTTCGACGGCCGATCCGGCGGCGGTCGCTCGCGTCGCGATCTCGGTAACGGCGCGCGGTCGCGTACGGTATCCCTGGCGGGGCGTCAGAACCGTCTTCAAGGACAGCGTGACCACGGTGGTCTGGGTCCGCGGGTACTGAAGGATGTCTACGGCAACGTTATCATACCACCATCTGGCGATCCATGAGCTGAGTTCGTCCGCCGGCGGTGACCCGCCGGCCTCCGCCGGCCACGTTCCCGACGTTACGGGCAACGCGCTGATCGAGACTCGGCTCCGTGAGTGCATCCCTCAGCGCGGGATCCGAGCGGGGTTCGCCGTCATCGCGGCGCTCTTTGCTCTGGTCATCATCGGCGCCCTGGTCGCGGGCGGTTTCATGGTCGGCCTGCGTCAGGCGCGAGCGGTCGCCGCCGGCGTGCAGGGCGATGCCGCCTTCTACGCCGCCGAAGCCGGACTGAATGCCACCCTCGCCAACCTCGATTCCCTATCCGCCGATTCCCTTCCACCGGGGGCGCCATGGGTGTTGGCCGAGGCGACCCTGCTGAACGGGGACACCTACACCGTGCAGTTGAGCCGCTGGGATGCGGGATCGGATACCGGAGCGAGTTACTTCCTGCTCGCGTCCACCGGGCGTGCCGCCGGGCCGCGCGGTGGAAGGCGGAGCGTGGCCGCTATGCTCCGCAGGCTGCCGGCCCGCGACTTCTGTTGCGCCGCGGCTCTCGATGTGCGTGGCGCCGGCCCGGTGCGAATCGATTCGGGGGCGACCGTCAGCGGTCTCGACTCGGAGCCCGGGCTCGCGGAGGTGGGCCAGTGCGCCGACGTGGCGCGAGACGACCGGCCCGCCCTGATCACCGACGCACCCGAGCTGCTGCAGGCGGCGGGAGCCAGCCTGGAGGGGAACCCCGCCGTGAGCGTCACCAGCGGGCCGGGCGAGTACGGCGAAGTCATGCCTTGGATAGAGGAGCTGTCCGGACAAGCGGACCTAGGATATCCGCCGGGAAGCGTTCTGTCCGGCCTGGGCCCGATCGCCTGGCCGAACGGCGAATGCGCCCGATCCTCGCCCCGCAACTGGGGGGCTCCCGGACTCGCCGCCGATCCGTGCTTCACCTATTTTCCCATCGTCCATGTAGCGGGAGACCTGACCGTCGTGGGGCCGGGGAGCGGGCAGGGGGTGCTGCTGGTGGACGGCAACCTCTGGCTGGGCGGGGGCTTCGAGTATCGAGGGGTCGTGCTGGTGGGTGGGTCGCTGTCGCTGGGCGAAGGAGGTGCGAGCGTGTACGGCGGAGTGCGAGTGGCCGATGCGTCTCCCGATACGGTGCGAGTGGCGGGCGGAGGGTGGGTGCAGTACAGTGGGTGTTCGGTTCGGCGCGCGATGCAGCGGGCGAAAGTTCAAGCGCCACACCCCCTTGCGCAATTTGGCTGGTTTGAGATATTGGAATAGTGCTGTTCCGGCGTGCCTGCCATAATCCCCCGTCAATGGTTGACAAAGTGGCCGCTGGGGGCTAATATGCAGTGCCCTACCCCTAGGTTCCACTACAGCTTAGCACCTTCGCTTTCACTGTCGCATGAGGTCGAGCGAGCTTTCACTTTAGGAACTTGGACTTAGACGCTCATGGCTGTGTTCGGACTGGGCCGCTCGAAGCGGACCGTGGGACTCGACATCGGTAGCGGATACGTCAAGTTGGTCGTCATGGAGCACGGCAAAGGGCGACCGCGGATCGTCCGTGCTGCCGCGACGCCGTTGGTCGCGGATGCCATCGTCGAGGGTGAAGTCATGGACCCGACGCTGGTCGCGAGCACGATACGCTCGCTGTTCGAGACGGCGGGGGTGAAAGACAAGAAGGTGGTCACGGCGGTTGGCGGCCGTGACGTTATCATCAAGCGGATCCAGATGGATCGGATGAAGGAGTCCGATGCGCGCGACGTGATCCGCTGGGAAGCCGAGCAGCACGTGCCGTTCGACATGGAGAGCGTCGAGCTCGACTTTCAGATCCTCGATCCGAAGGCTGAGGGTCTGCAGATGACAGTGCTGCTCGTGGCCGCCAAGCGCGAACTGGTCGAGAACAAGGTCGCGTTGCTGCTCGACGCCGGCCTGGAGCCGGAGGTCATCGATGTCGACGCCTTCGCACTGCACAACGCATTCGAGCTGAATTATCCCGAGGCGATGAGCGGTGTCGTCGGTTTCGTGAACATCGGGCACGAGACGACCAACGTGAACCTCTTGGAGAACGGCATTCCGGTGCTGAACCGTGACCTCGCCTTCGGAACCCGGAGGTTACGCGAGAGCCTGCAGCGCGAGCGCGGCCTGACGGCGGAAGCCGCTCAGGACGTACTGGAAGGACGGACCAGCGACACCGAGCTCGATACCTTCATCAGTCAGAGGGCGGAGGAGGTCGCGCTGGGTGTGGAACGCGCTGCCGCGTTCCTGCAGGCGAGTTCGACGCACGCAGGCCTGTCGAGGATCTACGTGTGTGGTGGTGGGGCTCGGGTAATCCGGATGGCGGAAGCGCTGGCCGAGCGACTGCAGGTGCCGGCCGAGATCGCCAATCCCGTGCAGCGTGTCGATGTCGAGCCGGGAGCCTTCGATCTCATATCGATCGCCGACATGGCACCGATGCTGGTGCTGCCTGTGGGACTGGCTCTGCGACGCGCCGCCTGATACCCGAGGCTAAACGAAACTCTCGCTCGGACGGATTCTGCGATGCTGGCGCTGATCGAAATGAACCTGCTCCCCGGCGGAAAGCGGGGAGCGGCGCGACCCAAGGGACGGGGGCGGAAGCCGTCGGCCCCGAAGGTCACGGGACTGCGAGAGATGGTGAGGGGCGACCCCTGGGTCATCGCTGTCGTGCTGCTGACGATCGTCGCCGTGGCCCATCTCCTATTCGCCTTCTTCAGCCAGGGAGTCAAGCTCAATCAAATCGAGGGTCGCCTCGAACAAGAGCGCCAGGATTCGGTGCGCTACGCGGAAGCGATCGCGGCGGCGGACAGTCTGGCGGCGCGGCGCGATACCCTCGTCGCCAAGGCCCGTATCATCCGCGAGATCGATACCGACCGCTTCGTCTGGGCGCACATCCTCGACAACGTCGCCGCCTCCCTGCCGGAGTTCACTTGGCTGACGGCGTTGGAGCAGACCTCGGGCGCCGGCAGTCAGGTCGAGTTTCGCATCGATGGCATGACAGGCCTGACCGCGGCGCTCACGCGCTTCATGCGCGACCTGGAGGCGTCCCCGTTCATCCGCGACGTCCGCCTCGTGTCACAGGAACAGTCGCAGCAGGGACAGAGGCTCGTTAACAACTTCGTACTGATGGCCCGGTACCAGATCCCGGATTCCACAGCGATCGTTACCGAGCCGATCATACTGGTGGGAGAGTAGAGCCGTGGCTGTGTTACCGGCAGATCCGAGAGGTCGGAAGCAGGCCCTGTTCTTGATGGCCGTCCTTGTGGGCGCCATTTGGTACGTGGCATTCAACTGGGTGCTAACCCCCCGGCAGGAGCGGATCGAGGACACGGAAAGAGATCTCCAGACTCTCGAGGCCCAGAATCGGCGGTCGCGGGCGCTGGCGGCCCGCAAAGACGACCTCGAGCAGCGACTCGGAATCCAGGAGAGGCAACTCCAGATCTTCGAGGAGTACATTCCCGAATCGGAGGAAGTGCCCGAGCTCCTGGATGCCATCTCGAACCAGGCCCAGATGACGGGCGTGGAGCTGACCCGGATCCGCCCGCAGGCCGTCGAGGCCGGCGAGTTCTACATGAAGCAGACCTGGGAGCTCTCCGTGCTGGGCGACTACCACAACGTCGGGCAGTACCTGACACGGATCGCCTCGTTGCCGCGGATCATCAAGCCGACGAACGTGCAGATGAGTCCAGCGTCTCGCAGCAGGGCGACGAGAGATATGGAAGCGCCGCTCGATGTGTCGTTCAATATCGAGACCTTCGTCCTCGGCGTTCCCCCCGGGACGCCGGCGGCGCAAAGTGAAGGAGCATCGGACCGGTGACTAGCGTTGCTCTGATCTTCGTGACCGTCGTCGCCGGCACGCTTCCGGCGGCCGAACCGGCGCCGGCGGTCTTGCGGGATGACCCCGCGGTGCAGGACACCAGTCGAGCGCGCCCGGAGGTCGAACCTCAGGAAACGGTCTATCGGCGTGAGACATTCGTCTATCCCGTGGCCAGTCGTCCCAATCCGTTTCTCAGTCTGCTCGATGTCGAGGACATCGGTCCGCAGTTCGAGAACCTGGACTTGGTCGGCGTCATTTACGGCGGCTCCTACGGTAGCGTCGCCACCCTGATCGATAGCGCCACCGAAAAGCGGTATCGCGTGCGGCGTGGCGACGTGGTCGGCAACGCCCGTGTGGTCGAAATCCAGCCCGCGGCGATCGTCATGCAGGTCACCCAGTTCGGCGTGACCCGAAGCGAGACGCTGCAAATAAGGAAAGAAGAGGAGGAGCAAGGATGATGCTCCAGGCGTTTATCTTGGCTGTTTCGACGGCCCTGAGCGGTGACCCGGCTGATGTCACTGAGCTCCGAGTCGAACCTGTGGCTGGATACACCGAGGTCGTCGTGAGGACGAGCGATGCGGTCAGCTACTCCGATTTCCTGCTCACCAACCCGGCGCGACTCATCGTCGACTTGAAGGACGCGCGCCACGCACTGGCGAAGGCCAACTTCGACGACATCAATCGCGGCGGCGTCGTACGGGTCCGGACCAGCCAGTTTCGCGATGACGTCGTGCGCGTCGTGGTCGAGTTGACCGCGCCGACCAGCTACACGCTGACACAGCAGGGCGCCGAAATCCGAGTCTCCTTCCCCAACCTCGCGGGAGATGACTTCGAATCATGGGCGAGCGGGTCACCCAGACGCGTGCCGCAGCCGGTCGAATCTGCCGCCGCGCCGAAAGCCATGCCACCCCAGCAGCAGACTCAGGCGGCGCGACAGTCGACCTTCCGACAAGAAGAGCCGCTGCCCAGTCAGATGCCGCGCATCACGGTGACGTTCGAGAGCACCGACATGCGGGACGTGCTGAACAACTTCGCCGAGTTCACCGGCAAATCCATCGTGCCCGGCGTGGGCGTCCAGGGCAACGTGACCGCGAATATCCGCAATCAACCGTGGGACCTGGCGCTGAAGGCCATCCTCGATGCGCACGGCCTGACCGCGGTCGAGACGGCGACGGGCATAATCCGCGTCGACGAGCTCCAGAACCTCAAGGAGCGCCAGGCGCTCGTCGAGCTCCAGACCCAGATCTTCAAGGTCAACTATGCTCCCGTGCAATCGGTCGCCGAGGCGCTCGCCCCCGCGATCTCGGAGCGCGGCAAGGTGATCTCGAACGAAGCCACCAACTCCGTCATCGTCACCGACGTGCCCGAGAACCTCGAGATCAGCCGCCAGATCATCGGCGATCTCGACGTCCGCACGCCGCAGGTCGTGATCTCCTCCAAGATCATCTTCATCGATCGCACCGACATCGAGGAGATCGGAGTCGGCTACGACCTGAAAGACACCGGCGGCAATCAGCTCAACACCGAACACCCCGGACCCGAGTTGGATCCGCGAACCTGGGAGCTGGTCGACTCGGACTTCGACGGCGTACCCGACGCCGTCTACAAGCCGCTCACGAACACCGACCAGGTCTCGTTCAAGGGGTCATCGCTCGCCGCGCTGGCAAACGCCGAGGATCGCATCCAGTTCCCGGCCCTCGAGCTCTTGACCTCCGTCGCCGTCGGCGACTTCCAACTCTTCGCCTTCGTCGACGCGTTGCAGCGGTTGGACCTCTCGGACATCGTCGCCGCGCCTACCATCCAGACGATGGACAATCAGGCCGCCGACATCCTCGTGGGTGAGGAGACGCCCATCCGGATCATCGACTACGGCGCCGGCGGCGCGGCCGGCGGGGCGGGAGGCGCGGTACAGGCCCAGTTCCCCCAGTCGACTGTCGAGTTCAAGGAGACCGGCATCAAGCTCGAGGTCACGCCGCACATCACCTTCGATCGAAAGATCGTCATGGATCTGCTCGCCGAACGATCCGGAATTCAGTTGGCGCCCGGTGATCTCGGTTTCACCTTCCAGACGCAGCGAGGCACGACGCGGCTGATCCTCGAGGACGGCGAGACCGGCGTGATCGGCGGACTCACGGTCACCGAGGTCACCAAGACCGTCAGTGGCGTGCCGCTCCTGATGGACCTGCCGCTCCTGGGTCCGCTGTTCAGGACGACCCGAAGCAATGACAATAAGTCGGATCTGCTGATTCTGGTGACACCGCACATCGTCGATGACGCGGTGGCCTCCATCCAATAGACGGGCCCGCGGTGCCCGGCCGCGAGCCGGACACCGCCCGGTCCCGCTGTGCTTGAACGAGAGGGAACGAGTCTTATGCGAAGCGCAAGCCGATGGTCCTGTTTGGTGGCGGCGATGGCCCTCGTCGTGTTCGGGTCCGCTGCCTGCGAGGACGAAGACAAGGTAGTGTCGCCCATCGATGATACCACGCCCCCGTCGGTCACCATAACCAGCGTGAGCCACACCGCCGAGTCTCTGACGGTCAACGTCAAGGCCGACGACTACATCAGCGTCGCCATGGTGATCTCCGAGGTCTGCTGTGACATTGTAGCCTCCGATACGTTCTTCACCGTCGGTCGAACCGAGACTGCGACCCTGAGGGCGGAGTATTTCTTTCCGGCCGTCACTCAAAACACGCCGGTCACGATCACCGGGATCGGAATAGATTCGTCGGGGAATCAGGCCCAGCGCACAACCCCGTACATTATTACCCCCTAGCACGTTCGGAGCCGGCAGAGTCTGACACCGCTTGCGGAGAATCGAGTGCCTGATTACTAGGTCTTGAAGCAGCCGATCGGTCGGCACTCGAGCCAAACAGCCAGCAAGCCGCTCGACCGGCCGGGAACCTCAGGCGTGACGGACACGCCGCGCGGTCCCGGCGAGGCCAGGCGGCTTTCGGTTTGTACGAAGAAAGGCTGCTGCCCGGGTCAGCACCGCATGGCGTGCGGCTGGCGCGCGCTCGACACTCGCACCGTTCGGAGTCGATGTTACAGCACTTCAAGTTCACCACCGCCGGCGAGTCACACGGTAAGGGTCTGATCGCCGTCGTCGAAGGCGTCCCGGCCGGACTGCCGCTGGCGCCGGAAGCGATAGGCCGCGAGTTGGCCCGGCGTCAGAAGGGACACGGTCGCGGCGGCCGGATGAAGATCGAGAAGGACGCCGCCGAGGTCCTGGCAGGTGTACGGCTGGGCGAGACGATAGGGTCGCCGATCGCCCTCTACATCCCGAACCGCGATTGGGAGAATTGGCGGCTGGCCATGTCGGTGGAGCCTGTCGACGGCGCGACCGACGACGAGCTGCGACGCGTGAAGCTGCCACGACCTGGGCACGCCGATCTCGTCGGGATGTTGAAGTACGGTCGGCACGACGCGCGCGACGTACTGGAACGCTCCAGCGCCCGCGAGACCGCGGCGCGCGTCGCCGTCGGGGCGATCGCCAAACAGTTGCTGGCGCGCTTCGAATTCACGATCGGGAGTCACGTCGTCTCGCTGGGCGGCGTGGACGCGCAACGCTTGTCGCCCGACGCGTATCCCGCGGACATCAACGTGGCCGCCGACTCCTCGGCCGTCCGCTGTCTGGATGCCGGTGCGGAAGCGCGGATGGTGGCGGCGATCGATGAGGCCAGGCAGCGTGGGGACACACTGGGCGGCATCTTCGAGGTGGTGGCCCGCGGCGTGCCCGTGGGGCTCGGCAGCCATGTCTCTTGGGACCGGCGCTTGGACGGCCGTCTGGCCGGCGCCCTCATGTCGATCCAGGCGATGAAAGGCGTCGAGATCGGACTGGGCTTCGACGCGTGCCGCCTGGCGGGCTCGGCAGTCCACGACGAGATCGAGGCGGACGCCCAGCGCCGCCTGACGGGCGGCTTCCGGCGCGGCACCAATCGCGCCGGTGGCCTCGAGGGTGGGATGACCAACGGGGAGCCGTTGACGCTGCGCGTGGCGATGAAGCCGCTCTCGACGCTGATGCGGCCGCTGATGAGCGTCGATCTGGAGAGCGGCAAGCCCGCCGCGGCGGTTCGGGAGCGGAGCGACGTGACGGCCGTCCCGGCGGCCGGCGTCGTCGGCGAGGCGATGGTCGCCATCGTGCTGGCCGACGCCATGTGCGAGAAGTTCGGCGGGGACTCGTTGAGCGAGATGCTTGCGAACTTCGCCGCGTACCTGGATCGACTGGGACAGGGACGGGGTTGGTGACGGCGCCGCAACGTATCGTCCTCATCGGCACCATGTGCTCGGGGAAGTCGACGGTAGGTCGCCTCGTGGCCGAGCGGCTGGGGTGGGGCCTGATCGACTTCGACCGGGCGATCGAAGCGTCCGAGGGAACAACGATCGCCGAGATCTTTCGAGACCGGGGTGAACGATACTTCCGACGGCTCGAGGCCCAGCTAACGGGGCAACTGATCGATCAGCGCGAGGTCGTGCTCGCGCCAGGCGGCGGTTGGGTCACCCAACGGAACCTCGTAGAGCAGTTGCGGCCCGCCAGCCTGATGGTCTGGCTGCGGGTAAGTCCGGAGGTGGCCTGGGAGCGACACCGGCGACAGGCGATGGTGGAACGCCCGTTGTTGGCGGTCGAGGACCCGCTGGCGGCGCTGCGTGCGATCCTCGCCGAACGCGAGAAGCACTACCGCGAGGCCGACGCGGCCGTCGATACCGACGTCCGGGATCCCCCGGTGGTGGCTGCGGATATCGTTGCGCTGCTGCGCCGTCGGCGGGAGGCCGTTCGGGCGCCCCCGTTGACAAGCGGTTGATTCTTTATACGCATCTTCCGCCGGGCATGTTGGAACCCGGAGGCAGGGCAGCGGTGTAGGGTGTGCGGTGTGAAAGGACAAAATGACAGCTCAAAAGAAGACGAAAGGAAAGAAGAAACGTAGCGACCGGGCCGCAAACGGCGCTCACTTGTTGATCGTCGAATCGCCGGCCAAAGCGCGCACGCTGGGTCGCTACCTCGACGACAGCTACGTCGTCAAAGCGTCCGTCGGCCACATCCGTGACCTGCCGAAGCGCGATCTGGGTGTGGACGTCGAGAGCGGTTTCGAGCCGCAGTACGTCACGATCCGCGGCAAGGGCAAGGTCATTCAGGAGCTCAAGCAGGCGGCCAAGGATGCCGATCTCGTTCTCCTGGCGACCGACCCCGACCGCGAAGGCGAGGCGATCGCCTACCACGTGGCCGAGCAACTCGGCTATGAATCGCAGAACGGGAACCGATTCCGGCGCGTGCTGTTCGAGGAGATCACCCCGGAGGGCGTGGCCCGCGGGCTGGCCAACCCGGGTGAGATCGACCTCAAGAAGGTGAATGCGCAACAGGCTCGCCGCATTCTCGATCGTTTGGTCGGCTACAAAGCCAGTCCCTTCTTGTGGAAGCCCATCCGACCCGGCCTTTCCGCCGGTCGCGTGCAGACGGTGGCGCTCCGCTTGATCTGGGAGCGTGAAGAGGAAATCCGCGGCTTCGTCGCCCAGGAGTATTGGACGGTCGAGGCGCTGCTGGGAAGGGAGGAAGACCGCTTCACCGCCAAGCTGCACCACATCGACGGCAAGAAGCCTGAGCTGCCGGATGAGGCGTCGGCGGCGGCAGTGCTCGACGCGGTCAAGCAGGTCCCGTTCCAGGTCACGCGCGTCCGCCGCAAGGAACGGCGAAAGAACCCGGCGGCGCCGTTCACCACGTCGACGTTGCAGCAGGAAGCGTCCAAACGAATGAGGTTCTCGACGAAGCGCACCATGCGGGTCGCCCAGCAACTCTACGAAGGGGTCGATGTCGGCGGCGACTCCATCGGTCTGATCACGTACATGCGGACCGACTCGACGCGGGTCGCGTCCTCAGCGGCGAACGCGGCACGCGGTTACGTCGAAAAGGAGTACGGTGCCAACTACGTGCCGAAATCGGCGCGCCTCTACCTGGGGCGTCAGCAAAAGGGCGCGCAGGAAGCCCACGAGGCGATTCGCCCGACATCCATCTCGCGCACGCCGGCTTCGCTGCGGCGTGACTTGGATGCCGATCAGCTGAAGCTCTATCAGTTGATCTGGATGAGGTTCGTCGCCTCGCAGATGTCCCCGGCGGTCTACGACACCACCACGGTGGATTTCGACATCGACGGCTCGGACCAGCGTCGCTACCTCTTCCGCGTCACCGGCTCGGTCATGAAGTTCGACGGCTTCACGCGGCTCTACAGCCAGGCGTACGAGAAGGAGGAGGGCCGTCACCTGGACGACCTCGATCCGCTGCCCGCCATCTCGGAGGGCGAGGTCATCGACCTGATCGAACTGACCAAGACGCAGCATTTCACCGAGCCCCCACCGAGGTTCAGTGAAGCCAGTCTGGTCAAGGAGTTGGAGAAGGACGGAATCGGACGGCCGTCCACGTACGCGCAGATACTGTCCACCTTGCTGGATCGGACCTATGTAGAATTGGACAACCGGCGCTTCGTTCCGACTCCGCTTGGCGAGACGGTCGTTCAGGTACTGATCCGCGTCTTCCCTGAAACCTTCGACGTCGATTTCACTAGCCAGATGGAGGAGAACCTCGATCAGGTCGAGGACGGCGAACGGGAGTGGCGCGAGGTGCTCGCGGCGTTTTACAACGAGTTCAGCGAGCGCCTGCGGGAAGGCGAGCAGCGCAGCGACGAGATCATCAAGCAAATAGTCCAGGCCGAGGACACGAAATGCGATCAGTGCGGCGCGCCGATGCTCGTGCGCTGGAACCGTTACGGGCGCTTCCTGGGCTGTTCGGCCTATCCGGAGTGCAAGAACACGCGACCGATTGACCGCCCACCCGAGGTGGACCTCGGTGGCGAGAAGTGTCCTCAGTGCGGCGGCGACCTGACGGTAAAGAGCGGTCGCTACGGCCCGTTCGTCGCCTGCTCCAACTATCCCGCCTGCCGGTTCACACGGCCGCTGGACGGCAAGGCAGCCGAGGTACCGGCGGAGGCGAAGTGCCCGAAATGTGGCAGCACGATGGCGGTGAAGACGGGGCGCTACGGCGAGTTCCTGGCCTGCACCGCGTACCCGGAGTGCAAGCATACCCAGCCGATCACCCTGAACTTGCCCTGCCCGCGGTGTAACCAAGGTGAGATCGTCAAGCGCCGAACGCGGCGCGGTCGGTTCTTCTTCGGATGCAGCCGCTACCCCGAGTGCGACTGGTCGACCTGGGATACTCCGACGGCGGCCGCCTGTCCGGCCTGCGGCGGAAAGGTGGCGCTGATCAAAACATCGAAGCGCAAGGGTGACTATCTCAGGTGCGCATCGTGTGAGCACGAATTCTCGCTGGAAGGCTCCGGGGCGGCGGACGTCGGGTCCAGTTGATTTACGAGCCGCGCGTTCGCCGTGCTTGAGGTAGCCGTCGTCGGCGGTGGGCTCGCCGGCTCCGAGGCGGCCTGGCAGCTCGCGGAGCGCGGTCATCCAGTTGCTCTCTACGAGATGCGTCCCGTCGTGACCACTCCGGCTCATCAGACGGACGGACTAGCCGAACTGGTCTGCAGCAACTCGTTCAAGTCACAAGAGATCACCAACGCGCACGGACTCCTGAAGGCGGAGTTACGCGAGCTCGACTCGCTGCTGTTGAAGATCGCGGACGAGGCTCGCGTCCCGGCGGGAGCGGCACTGGCCGTCGATCGGAACGTGTTCTCTGCCCGGGTGAGCGAGCTCCTCGTCGCGCATCCCCTCATCGAGATCCGCCGCGAGGAGGTCGCCACACTCCCTCCCGCTCCTGCGATCATCGCCACCGGCCCGCTCACCTCCGACGATTTGTTCGAGTCGATCCGGGCGCGTTTGGGGACGGCCGGACTGTATTTCTTCGATGCGATCTCACCCATCGTGGCCGCCGACTCCATCGACGAGACTTTGTCCTACAGGGCGTCGCGCTATGGAAAGGGCGACGGCGACGCCTACGTCAACTGCCCTCTCGATGAAACGCAATACAGCGAGTTCCACGCAGCGCTCCTGGCGGGTGACGTCTATCAGAGCCCCGGCTGGGATGACGTGCCCTATTTCGAAGCGTGCCTGCCGATCGAGGTGCTGGCGGCGCGCGGCAAGGACGCGCTCCGCTTCGGCCCACTCAAACCTGTAGGGCTGCGAGATCCGCGCACCGGCCGCGCGCCGCACGCCGTCGTACAGCTGCGACAAGAGGACCAGGCGGCTCGCATGTGGAGCTTGGTGGGCTTTCAGACGCGGCTGCGCTACCCGGAGCAGCGTCGTGTCGTCCAGTTGATTCCGGCGCTGCGAGAGGCCGAAATTCTGCGCTACGGGCAGATACATCGGAACAGCTACATCAACTATCCGGCCCATCTGACTGCTCACGCATCGTTGGCGGACGAACCGGGCCTCATCTTCGCCGGCCAGTTGACGGGCGTCGAAGGCTACATCGAATCGGAAGCGTCAGGCCTGCTGGCGGCGTTGAACCTGGATCGGCTGATCCGCGGCCTGGAGCCCTGCCTGCCCCCACCGACGACCATGCTGGGCGGCCTGTTGCGCTACCTGCGGGAGGCCGATGCAAGTAACTTTCAACCGATGAACGCCAACTTTGGACTGCTCGACTCCTTGCCGCAACGCGTACGCGGCAAGCGGGCGCGGCGCGCGGCGCTGGCGACCCGCGCCTTGCACGACATCCGGCGCTGGCGAGAGAGCCTCGAGACCACCAGGGTCTCGGTGGCTCCCGGACGGGAGTAGGCCAGGTGGTCCGAGATGTTCTGTCGGTGAGCGAACACGTCGAGGAGTATCTCCGGCACCTGGCCGACGAGCGGCAATTGTCGCGTCACACGGTCGAGGCCTATCGGCGCGACCTTTCCGACTTACGGCACTTCTTGATCGGCTACTACGGGACGGCGAGCTGGTCGTGGGGGGCCGTCGACCGCCTCGCGATCCGCGCTCACCTCGGGCATCTGACCCAGCGGTCGCTCAAGCCGCGGACCATCGCCCGCAAGCTTTCTGCGGTCCGCAGCTTCTTTCGCTTTCTGCACCGCACGGATGTCGTGCCGGCGAATCCGGCCCGTCAGGTGAGGGCGCCGAGGCAAGGACGCGCGTTGCCCAACTACCTGAGCCAGCAGGAGATGGAGCGGCTGTTCGGTCTGGCTGGCGCTCGGGCGTCCCGGCGTGAACGCTGGCGCGCCGCCCGTGACAACGCGTTGGTCGAGCTGCTCTATTCCGCCGGCCTGCGCTTGTCCGAGGTGCACGGCCTGAATGCAGCCGACCTGGATCGGGCGTCTGCTCGGTTGAAGGTCCGGGGCAAAGGACGCAAGGAGCGGATCGTGCCGGTCGGCCGGGTGGCGCTCGAGGCGCTGGACGTCTACGAGCGCGAGCGCGAGCGTCGCTTCGGTATGACGTCGCCGGGCGACCCGCTCTTCCTTTCGAAGAGCGAAACCCGGCTGTCTCGCCGCCAGATCCAGCGAGTGGTGACGGGCTTCATCGGACTGGCGGCGGAGGAGGGCGGGCTGAGCACTCACTCGGTACGCCACTCCTTCGCGACGCATTTGCTGGATGAAGGCGCCGATTTGATGGCTATCAAGGAGCTCCTCGGTCATTCATCTTTGTCGACGACTCAGATGTACGCCCACACGTCGCGCGAGCGCCTGAAGCGGGTGTACCGCATGGCGCATCCGAGGGGTTAGAGAGAAGATTCGGTCATGACTGAAACGAGAATGCATGGTACGACTATTCTGGCCGTCCGCCATCGCGGGAGTGTCGCGCTGGGTGGCGACGGGCAGGTGACCGTTGGTGATATGGTGGTCAAGAGCCAGGCCCAGAAGGTTCGTTCGTTGAGGGATGGCTCCGTCCTGGCCGGCTTCGCCGGCTCGGTCGCCGACGCGCTGACGCTATTCGAGAAATTCGAGGAGAAGCTCGATCGCTTCCCCGGCAATCTCCCCAGGGCAGCAGTGGAACTGGCGAAGGACTGGCGCAGCGACCGCGTCCTCCGCCGCCTCGAGGCGTTGCTGGCCGTCGTGGACGCCAAGCACTCTTTTCTGCTGTCCGGCAGCGGCGAGGTGATCGAGCCGGATGACGGCATCGTCGCCATCGGCAGCGGCGGACCGATGGCCCTGGCGGCGGCGCGCGCGCTTTGTGTCCACTCCGAGATGGGCGCATCGGAGATCGTCCGGCACAGCCTGGAGATCGCCGGCGAGATCTGTATTTACTCCAATACCGAGATCGTGGTACTCGACCTCTAATAGTAGAACCCGATGAGTGAACACGACATAGAAGCCCCCCGGTCGATCGAAGAACAAAGCGGCGGCCGCTACCTGCTGCAAGACGAACTGACGCCGCGGCAGATCGTGGCCGAACTGGACAAGTACGTCGTCGCACAGGACGCGGCCAAGAGAGCCGTGGCGATCGCGCTCCGCAACCGCTGGCGCCGCCAGCAGGTTCACGAGGATCTGCGCGATGAGATCATGC
>JASFLD010000037.1:0-14572 GCA_050118275.1 Gemmatimonadales bacterium | reverse complement strand
GTTCCCGGATGCCATCGAGTTCGTCCGTAGGGTGGCGGATCGCGCTGAGGCTCACAATCACCATCCGGACATCGGTGTCTTCTACAAGGATGTGGTGGTGACGCTGTCAACGCACAGCGAGGGCGGAATCACTCAGAAGGACATCGATGCCGCGAGATCATTCGACGCTGCGTTGTAGGTGGTGAAGGGTTGGCGATAAAGTTCCACTATCACAAGGCCCCCAAGAACGTACCGCGCCTCGGCATACGCCGAGGTGACCGGCTGTGTCACATCTACAGCGATGAATCGTTGGATGAGCTGGTGGCTTGGGGGCGGGCCCGCGGCTTGCATCCCGCTTTCCTGGACCTCCGCAACGATCTACCACACTTCGACGCGTTCCGCACGCGTCTCCGTTTCTGCGGGGCCGGCGTCTCGCGGGCCGAGTTCATCCGTGATGTGCGCCATTGGCGGAGCCGCAAGCGAGCCGCAGAATTTGGCTCTGTTTGATGTCAGAGGCTCGGGGGGGCGGCTTTGTGGCCGCGCCCGGTATCTAGTTGAAAGATCTGGAGGCAGCAGCGATGCGTAAGGCGGGATTTGTAATTTCGGTGGTAGCGGCGCTGATCGTCTTTGCGCGGCCGCTCGTGGGTCAGACGTTCCCTGTCAACGATCCCGTTCTGGAGCGGATGTGGCAGGAAGGTATGGAGAAATCCCAGACCCAGCGGCTGGCGCAGGTATTGCTCGATTCGTTGGGGCCGAGGTTGACGGGCACACCCGAGCAGCGCGCGGCGCAAGAGTGGCTGGTCGCGACCTACGGCGCCTGGGGAATCGAAGCCCGTAACGAGCAGTATGGTACGTGGCTGGGTTGGGAGCGTGGTGTCACGCACATCGACCTGGTCGCTCCGCGGGTCCGCACGTTGGAGGGAACGCTGCTGGCCTGGAGTGCTGGCTCGGACGGTAAGGTGCGGGGCGGGACCGTATTGTTTCCCGATGTTGCCGATTCGACCGAGTTCCGCCGATGGCTATCGCAGGTCGAGGACAAGTTCGTCCTACTGTCCTTCAACGAGCCCACGTGCAGGCCGGACGAGGATTGGGAACAGAATGCGGTCCCGGAATCGTATGAGGCGATGCGGACGGCGCGTGAGGCGGCGCGGGAAGCGTGGGAGAACCGCTTCGAGAAGGTCGGCCTCGAGGAGAACGTTCGGCTGCGGATGCTGGAGGAGGCTGGCGCGGCTGGCGTGGTTCGAGGCGGTCGCGCGAATGGCTGGGGAGTCATGCGGGTCTTCTCGGCGTATACGGAAAAGATGCCCGCCCTGCAGCTGAGCTGTGAGGATTACGGGCTGCTGTACCGCCTGACCGAAGCGGGGCAGGGCCCGGTACTCGAAGTCGAGGCGCGGGGGAGGTTCGAGGGTGAGGTCCCGATTTTCAACACGATCGCAGAGATTCGCGGCTCGGAGAAGCCCGACGAGTACGTCGTCCTTTCGGCTCATTTCGATTCGTGGGACGGAGCGTCGGGCGCGACGGACAACGGCACCGGCACGATTACGATTTTGGAGGCGATGCGTATCTTGAAGGCCGCCTACCCGAACCCGAAGCGCACGATCATCGCTGGCCACTGGAACAGCGAGGAGCAGGGACTGAATGGTTCTCGCGCGTTTGCAGCGGACCACCCGGAGGTAGTCGAAGGTTTGCAGGCGCTGTTCAATCAAGACAACGGCACCGGACGGATCACGCGGGTTTCGATGCAGGGACTCACCCGGGCCGGCGAGTACTTCGCTCGCTGGCTCTCGTCGTTGCCGGAGGAGATCGGCGGTCAAATCGACCTCACGATGCCGGGCACGCCGGGGCGGGGTGGTTCGGACTACGCGGCCTTTCTTTGCGATGGGGCGCCGTCCTTCTTCCTCTTCGCTCACAATTGGAGCTACTTCCCGTACACCTGGCACACCAATCGTGACAGCTTCGACAAAATCGTCTTCGACGACCTGAAGAACAACGCCGCGCTCTTCGCGATGTTGGCTTACCTGGCATCCGAAGAGGACGAGCTGATGCCGCGAAATGAGCGTGTGCTTCCGGTCAGCCAGCGAACGGGCGAGCAGATGGCGTGGCCGGAGTGCCGGCCAGCCATCAGGAGTTGGCAAGAGTATCGCGATCGGGAGAGGTGAGCGCGGTCAGTCGCATACCCGGTACTGAGCAATAGAACGAGGGTTGGGCCCAACCGGGCCCGCCCTCTTAACTGCTGGTCACTGTCTCGCCATCAGTAGCGGGCAAGCTCTCCGATCGCCGCCTGGATATCCGCGATCTGCGGCAAGGTCGCCTCCTCCAAATCCGGCGCGTACCCGACGAAAGTGTCCAAAGCGGCGACCCGGCGGACGGGGCCGTCCAGCCACTCGAACAGGCCATCGGCGATCCGAGCGGCGATCTCAGCGCCGTAGCCCCAAGAGAGCGAATCTTCGTAAACGACCAAAGCCTTGTTGGTCTTCTTGACCGACTCGGCGATCCCGTCCATGTCGAAGGGGTTCAGGGAGCGTAGGTCGATGACCTCGGCCTCGATGCCCGAGTCCTCGGCCATTGCTTTCGCCGCGCGCAGCGACCGTTCAACCGTAGCCCCATAGGTGACGATGGTCAGGTCGCTTCCGTCTCGGACGCGTTTCGCCTTGCCGAAGGGGATCGTGTAGTTGGGTCCGGGATAGCGGCCCTTGTTGTAGGTCTGTCGATACAAGTGCTTGTGCTCGAGGAAGAGCACCGGGTCGTCGCAGCGAATCGCGGTGCGCAGCAGTCCGTTACCGTCCTCCGCCGTAGCGGGGCAGATGACTCGCAGCCCGGGCGTGTGAGTGAAGATGCTCGCGCCGGTCTGCGAGTGGTAAATGGACCCGCCCTTCAGGTAGCCTCCGTAGCTAACGCGCACGACCATGGGACACTTGTAGGCGTTGTTGGACCGCCAGCGGATGAGCGGGACTTCGTCGCGTAATTGCATCATCGCGGTCCAGATGTAGTCGAAGAACTGAATCTCGACCACAGGCTTGATGCCGCGTTGGGCCAGGCCGACTGCCCTGCCTACAATATTGGCTTCTGCCAACGGCGAGTTGTAGACACGCTCGGAACCGAAACGCTTCTGCAGGCCCCAGGTGACCTTGAAGACGCCGCCCTTGCCTTTCACCTCTTCGAGCGCCGACTCGCGGCTGGCGTCTGCGACGTCCTCGCCAAAGACGACGATGGATGGGTCGCGCTCCATCTCGTCCCGCAGACAAGCGTTCAGCAAGTCCACCAGGGTGGTGGGGTCGCCCTCTCCGTAGTCCGGTTCGGTGGCGAAGTCAGCGGCCGTGGGGTCCACGTCCGGCGAATAAACGTAGAGCAATGCCGTCTCGGGCTTCGGCTGCGGCTGCTGGATGGCTCGGTCCGTTGCCTCCTGCAATTCTTCGTCGACCGATTCCCTGATCTGCTCGACCTGCGTCTCGCTCAGGATCCCTTCCTCGATCAGGAAGCGGGCGAACGTCGTTACCGGGTCTCGCTCCGCCTCGGCTTCCCGTTCTGCTTTCGTACGGTATAGGCGCTCGTCGTCGGACATCGAGTGGGAGTAGGGTCGGGTCACGTGTGCGTGCACCAGGGCCGGGCCCTTGCGGGCGCGGCAATGTTCGGCGGCGCGTGACATCGTCGCGTAACTGGCTAACGGGTCGCAGCCGTCGACCTCCTCGATGTAGAGATCCGGGATGCCGCTCATGCACTGCGAGATGCTATGACCGGCGGTCTGAACCTCGATGGGGACCGAGATCGCGTAGCCGTTGTCTTCCACCAGGAAGATGAGCGGCAGCCGCAGGTTCGCGGCCGTGTTCATCGCCTCCCAGAACTCGCCCTGGCTGGTTGTGCCGTCGCCAGACGTGACCAGCACCACCTCGTCCTGTTCGAAACGGTCCGTGCGGTCGCGGAGCTCCTCGATCAGGCGATACCGCAAACCCGCTTCGGCCGCGCCAACCGCGTTGAGGAACTGTGTGCCGGTCGGGCTGGAAGACGTGACGATGTTCAATTTCTTCTTGCCCCAGTGACTGGGCATCTGTCGTCCGCCGGAAGACGGATCGTCCGCGGCACCGACCGCCTCGAGCAACATGTCGTACGGTGTCACGCCAAGCTGCAGACAAAGAGCGCGGTCGCGGTAGTAACTGTAGAACCAGTCGTAGCCTGGCCGTAGCGCGAGACCCGCCGCAACACCGATCGCCTCGTGTCCGGCGCCGCTGATCTGGAAGAAGATCCGGTTTTGCCGCTTGAGTTGTATCTCTCGGTCGTCCAGTCGGCGGGATAGGACGATGTTTCGGTACATGTTCACGAGCTGGTCGTTGGTCAGCCCGTAGTACTTCTCTTTCGCCGCTCGAGTTGATGGGGTTCTTGTTGCCATTGGCCGAGTCGATGGTTTTGGTCGCATGCTGAGGGCCGAAAGATATGCGATCCGGTAGTTGCTTCGCCACCCGGTGAGCCGGACAAACCGGCACGCGCGGGTGTCGATCTGGCGTGATACTCTCAGTTCTTGTATAGTGGAGCGTCCCTCCCCGTAAGCCGTTCAGGCGAATGATCCTGTCTGGCGGGGTCGGGATCCGTCGGCACGTATTGCGTAAGTCAAGATCCTGACTATACTTTCCCGGCTCCAATCAAGAATCTAGGTTAGCTCGGCAGATGACCGATCTCGTTTGCGAAAACTGCTCCACGCCGCTGCCAGGCGGTAGCAAGTTCTGCAACGAGTGCGGCACCCCGGTTCCAGGGCAGGGTGCGGCTCGGCCGTCGGCGTACACGGTGCCGACGGATCTCCGTCAGGCTTTGCAGATCGCCACAGCGGGCGAGTACGAGATCCATAACGAGCTGGGTCGTGGCGGCATGGGATCGGTTTTCCTCGCTCGGGAGATCGGCCTGGACCGATTGGTGGCCGTCAAGGTCTTGCCTCCGACGCTGATGTTCGATGAAGGCTTGATCATGCGCTTCAAGCGCGAAGCCAAGATGGTCGCCAAACTGCACCATCCGAACATCATCCCTGTCTACCGAGTCCACCACAGCCACAACCTCGCCTTCTACACGATGCACTTCGTCTCCGGTCGCTCTCTGAGCGAGATCATCTCGTCGGGGCGAACGTTATCGCTCGACGAGGTCGAGAAAGTAATGCTGGATGCGGCGGCCGGGCTCGGCTACGCGCACAAGCGCGGAGTGATCCATCGCGATGTCAAGCCGGCGAACATCCTGCTGGACGCCGACGGTCACGTGCACCTGACCGATTTCGGCATTGCGAAGGCGCTGGTCGGCCACACGCAGCTGACAGAGACGGGAACGGTGATCGGCACGCCCCAATACATGGCGCCGGAACAGTGCGAAGGCCGGGTGGTGGATGGACGGGCGGATCAGTATTCGCTGGCCTGTGTGGGTTACCATCTGTTGGTTGGACAACCGCCGTTCGAGTCCGACTCGATGAAGGAGCTGATCTATCACCACCTCTTCACGCCGCCGAAGCCGCTGGGCATAGCGCGGCCGGATACGCCCGTGCCGTTGCGCGATGCGATCCACAAAGCTCTGTCGAAGGATCCAACGGACCGCTTCGACTGCATGGAGGACTTGCGCACCGCCATCGAGGGCAAGGGGCCGCCGGTCTTCGTCAAGTGGATCGACGGCCCGGTGGGAGAGCGGCGTGGGCGAGGAAGTCGCAGCAGGCAGAGGCGCGCCACCGATCTGCCACCGACGCAGCGTCTGGGGGAAGTCTCCTGGTCGGCGGCGGGGTGGAACGGTGAGTCTGGCTCGCGCCTGTCGGTCTATCAGCGGGCGATGGCGGCGCTGGCGGTGACCGTGGTGTCGCTGGGGGCCGTGGCTGCGCTTGCCGTCTCCCAGGGAGCCGGTCTGGCCGGCTCGCTGAAGCGGGCACCGCAGGGCGACGGCAGCGTCGAGAACGTCGCCTCGCTTGCGGGCGCGGACCTGCTCGAGCCGTTCGATCCGGCGCTTCGAGACGGCGTAGACGACCCGACCGTGCCGGATAGGGTCGAAGAGGAATCGCGCGATTTCGGTGTCGCGGTGCTGGCCACGGAACTGCCTGCAGGCGCGGTGATGGAGGTGGATGGCCAGCGACTCGACACGCCGCTCCACGCCGGTACCGAGATTCAGCTGCCGTTGGGGACTCGTAGCATCCTGGTAAGGGCCGACGGCTACCAGCCGTGGAGGCGGGAGGTCGAGGTCGGATCCAACGGTCTGGAGCTGAAGCCGTCGCTCGAGCGGGAGCGATCACCAGCCGGACGCCCGGCGACTGGGAGGGTCTTGCGAGTACAGCCGGCTCGCGAGCCCTCGGGGGAAATGGTCGGACACCTGCGCCAGCTACTCGAGCAGGGCAAGACGTTGTATCGGGTCCAGAGATACGGGGATGCCCTGGAGTCCCTCGACGAGGTCTTGGATCAGACGACCGCGGCCCTCAAGGAGTACAGCTCTAGCGATTCGCTGACCGTGCTGATCAAGGAGGCGGAAGAGTGGCTGATGAAGACGCGCAAGGAATGCGAGGTCTTGAAGGATCCCTCCTGTCCCTAGATGAAGCCCGCCCATTGTTCAGACAGCCGGTGAGCGGTATTAATCGCTCGATATGAAGGCTCGGTACTTCCACTTCGCGGTTTTGTTGGGTCTCGCGTCGCTCGGCCAATCGGCCGGCCTCCTGGGCCAGGAGCGACAACAGCGTCCACCGTTCAAGCTCGACCAGCTCGTCGACCTCGTCGAGTCGGGCGTCTTCCCGGATGAGCGGATCGTCTTCCTGGCCAACCAGAGCTGCTTGGGTTTCCGTCTCGACGACGCCGCGCAAGCGACGTTACGAGAGGCGGGTGCGACTGACCGGTTGATCGCCAGCCTGCGCGGCGTGTGTTTGCGGATGCTGACGACGGTCGTCGTGCGTCCGGCCCAAGTCCAGCTGGAGGTAGGGGCCAGCCGGATCCTCCGGGCCGAAGCTTTGGATCAGGACAGCGCTCGCATCCCCAACGTGATCTTCATCTGGGGCTCCGAGGATACGACCATCGCCGAGGTGTCCAGCGGGGGCGTCGTACTCGGGCTGACACGCGGCGAAACACGGGTGACAGCGGCCATCAACGGGGGTCCCGCTGGCAGCGCGCGTGTGAGGGTGGTGGGCGAGGGGGCTCTGGCTGAGGGGGACTCTCTGGGTGTCCAGGTCGGGGGCGGCAAGAACGTGGGGACGGCGGCGGCGCTCGGGGTCGTGATACCGGGCGGCGGCGAGTTCTACGCCGGGAACAAGGCGAAGGGCGCGGTGGTGCTGGCCGGCGTCGCCGCGGCCCTGACCGCGGGCTATCTCATCACGAATGACGACACGCTGGGCGTCACGCGGAGTGCGGAACTTGCAGATTGCGACACGCCCAATCGGTGCGTCTATCCGGTCACTTCTCAGTTTAGGGTCGAAGAGACCAACAACCTGGTGATCGGCGCCGCCGTGGCCGGTGCCTTCTGGCTGTACGGGCTGATCGATGGGATCCGCAGCGCAAAGCACTACCGGCCCGAGCAGCCGGCCGTGGCAGAAGAGGACGGTCCGGGCGCCTCGCTCGAGGTGTTGCCGCGCGATGGAGTCGTCTACAGGGCGAACGGCGACCTTGACATCACCGTACTGAAGGTCCGCCAGTGAGAAGCGCGCTCCGGTACCTCGTTCCGTGTTTTTTGGCTCTCGTCGTGGCGAGCTGTGAGGAGACGACCACGGGCACGAAGCAGAGCACCTTCGTGGTCGAGATCTCCGTCGGCGGTTCACCGCACGTCGGCGCCGGCGACTACCTCGTGGGCGATGAGGTACGCTTCTCGGCTACGGTCACCGAGGACGGCCAGCCCTTCCCGGCATCTGGCCAGCACTTCGCCTCGAACAATTCGTCGGTGGTGAGGATACTTGATGCGAGCCTTGGTACCGCCGAGTTCGTGAACGTCGGCGACGCCACGGTTACCGTGACCTTCGAGGAGCCGGAGCTCGAGGGATCCGAGAAGCTGGGCGCCTCGATGGATGTGTCGGTGACCGCCTACACCGTGGCGCTGTCGCTCGAATCAGTCGTGACCGGTTCCGCAGTCGACGCGAGCGATGGACTCGTCGGTGACACGCTCCGAGTCCTGGCGGAGGTCACGAAGGACGGTCAGCCCGTCGCGAGCTCGGGGCTCAAGGTCAAGTCATCGTCGGACCCCACCAAGATTCAGGCAGTTCCAGGGCAGGAAAACAGGCTGGCGCTGATCGCCGAAGGCACCGCCCGGGTGACCATCACGCTCGACAAGCCCGACATACCGGGAACGGCACCGCTCGAAGCCGCTATCGACATCGATGTCAACTCGTTCGTCGTCCAGCTCGAGGTCACATCGCTCGTGCCCGGTAATGCCAGCCTGGCGGATGGCGACACGCTGGTCACCGACTCGGTCAGGTTCAGCGCCACCGTGCAACAGGCGGGTGGCTCGATTCCGACCACCGGGGCGAACTGGGAGTCATCCGATGCGTCAATCGTCCGGATCACCGATCCGGCTCAGGGGATCGCCGTCTTCGTTGGCATCGGAACGGCCACGGTCTCCGTCGGCTTCGCCGACCCGAAACTGCCGGGTGAACCGTTCGGCAAGGAAGTGCGCGTCACCACGCTGGTGGCCAATGTGCAGGTGGAGTCGAACATCACCGGCCCCGGACCGTTGACCGAGTTTCTGGTGACCGACAGCGTGACGTTCAGCGCGATGGTGGAAAAGGACGGACTACCATGGTCGGGCGGTGCCGTCACGCTGGCGAACACCGAATCGACGAACCCGGCGATCATCGAGATCATCGATGCTTTGGCAGGGACGGCAGTCTTCGCCGATACGGGTCAGGCCAGCGCTACCGTGACGCTGGCCCAACCGCGCCTGCCCAGAGCGGCGTTGATCGGCAGCCTACCGCTGCGCGTGACGACCTTCATTGCCGAGGTTCTACAGACTAGTCCCGACACCACGCCGGCCATGGGGGACATCATCGACTATGGCGTGGTAGTGACGCGTACCCGGGACAATACGGAGGTCATGAACCCCGCGGTGACTTTCGCCTCCTCCGATCCATCGGTCATTCAGATCACGAACCCGGCCACGGGTGCGGCCTTCGCGCGCGACACGGGACGAGCGGTGGTGGGCGTGACGGTGAACAACCCGAGCCTGCCGGCCGCCAACGTCGCGGCGGCGCTGCCAGCCACGGATATCGTTCACGAGCGGTTCTATGGGGCCTTCTCGGCGACGAGCGGCAGCTTCGGCGCCACCCCTGGCGGGGACTCGATCACGGTCGAAGCCTCGCCGGTCCATCTCTTCACCGACAGCACCCGGGTCGAGTTCCCGAACGGCACCGTTGGGTTCGTCGAGAAGACCACGGCTGACAGCTTGGTATTCTTGGTGCCGGCCGCGGCGAACAGCGGCCACTTGATACTACGGAATCTGCAAGACGATGCCGGCGGCTACCGCGACAGCGTCCAGACGCGTGACGTCTTCACGGGGCCGGGCGCCGGCGCCGTCGACGACTTCTTCGAGCCGAACGACAACTTCCCGCTCACCAGCGCGGTGAAGATCACGCCGCCCTTCGAGGCGCTGTTGAGTTGGGATCCGAGTAAGTCGGCGCCGGCGGACACCAACTTTTTCTACATGGTGCTCACGTCCGCCTCTACTTTCGATTTCGTCGCCGAGTGGCAGCAAGACGCGGATATGGATTTCAGGATCTGCGGCGGTAACAACGATCCACCGACTGACTACTTGCGAAGTGCTGGGCAACCCATCTGTCAGAGAACCGTGAACAGCACAGACCGCCGCACGGAGCAGGAACTCGGTCTGACTCTGAGCGCCAACATCTATGTGATAGCGTTCTACTGCAAAGCCGACCAATGTCCGGTCAATCTCCCCCTGACCTACAAGGTGAGGATCCAATAGCTGGGAGATTGCCATGCCCGTCAAAGACCGGCTCGTCATCTGCCCCACCTGCGGCGAGGTCAATCCTTCGGTCAACGTCTCGTGCCAGAGTTGCTTGGGCGATCTGACCGGTAAGCAGTCCTCGCACGCGGGGCAGAGCCAGCTCGCTCAGCTCTATCGTCTCGTCAAACAGGTGGAGACGACCAACAGACGTCTGGGCTTCCTGACCGTGAGCCTCTGGCTGATCTTTGCTCTATTCGTATCGTGGACGGTCATCGCAGGGATCATGGGCGTCGGTGGTCCCGCGGCGCTCTTCCACTGGCCCTTCTAGCGCAGGGGAGCGGGCGGGCCGCGAGATTCCTCCCCTCGGCCTGATAATTGCGTCCAGTCGGGGCGTCGGATAGATTGATAGTGGTTCTCATTTGCTGTATACGCCGCGTGTCCCACTTCGTGGGGCGGCCCCAACCGTTGCGGCTATGCAATCATTCGCGTCGCGCCCATCTGTGGCTGTTGGCACACAACCCGGAAGAACCGGCTAGGTCACCCGATGGAGAGGATTGGCAAGTTCGACATCATCGAGCTCCTCGGGCGGGGTGCCATGGGCATGGTTTACAAAGGCACGGATCCCGCCCTGGCGCGGCACGTGGCGGTCAAAGTGATGACCGCGCACCTCGAGATGGACCCCGAACTCCGCGCCCGGTTCTTCCGCGAGGCCCAGGCGGCCGGCAGCCTGCAACATCCGAACATCGTCACGGTCTACGAGTTGGGCGATGCGGCCGGGAAACCCTACATCGCCATGGAGTTCGTTCCGGGCAGGGACCTGGACGATATCATCGGAGCACGAGAGCCGCTCACGATCGTCGAGAAGGTCGATATCATCGAGCAAGTCTGCCGAGGGTTGGCGTATGCTCACGAACGGCAGATCATCCACCGGGATGTGAAGCCGGCCAATATTCGAGTGACGGAGATGGGTCAGGTCAAACTGATGGACTTCGGTGTGGCTCACCTGATCTCGTCCGAATTGACACAGACCGGCTCCGTCATGGGCACGCCGTACTACATGGCGCCCGAGGTCGTCAACGGGCAGGCGGTCGACGCGCGGGCGGACATCTTCTCGCTGGGAGCGACGTTCTACGAGCTACTCTCCTATTCGCGTCCGTTCCAGGGTGAAAGCCTACAAACCGTCTTCAGCAAGATTCTCCATTCGGATCCACCGCCGCTGCGTGAGTTGGGCCTCGACGTACCGCCGGTGATTCAGAAGGTACTGGACCGCGCCCTCGCCAAGAGTCCGCGCGACCGCTACTCGGATACGGGCGAGTTCTTGAACGATCTGATGCGGTTTTGGGAAACCGTGCCGGCGGCGGCTCAGGCTCGCAGCGCTTCTACGACCGCTCTGCAGGCGACGGTCGCCAAGACGGCTGGCAAGGCGAAGTCGAGGCGGCGATGGAGAAGCAAGCGGCTGATACCGTTGGCTCTGGGGACCGCGGTTGTGATCGCTGGCCTGGTTGTGGTGGGGGGCGCCGTCGTCTGGCCGATGGTGTTCGGCGCCGACCGATTGCCGGCGGAGCGCCTCGCCTCGATAGAGGAGCCAAGCGCTCCGGGTGGCGGGGCTGCCGATCCCCAGCCTGTTCTCGTAGCTCAGCCGACAGATTCGATGGAGGCATCGCGCGACTCGGCGGTGGAGCAAACTGTTCCAGAGGATACCGGTGTTGAGGACCGGTCGGCGGCCGGTAAGACGACGGCGACACCCGAGCCGGCGGCTCGGCAGACCCAGCCCCGGCAGCCCAGTCGGCCGACCGTCGATCGTGGTCCCTACGATACGGCGCACCAGGCGGCCGATCGTGCCCGCGATGGAGCCGTGGACGTTGACGCACCGCGGATGGCGGCGCTGCTGTTCCAACAGGCCGAATCGCTCCGCGAACAGAGCATCGATGCGGCCGGGAATGGCCGCTACGAGGTGGCCGCGCGCCAGATGCGGCAGGCCGTTGGGCTGTACGCCGATGCCCGCAGTGAAGCGATTGCTGGGTGGGAGGCGCGACTCGATTCGGCATGGACCGAGCTCGGGGCGCTGCGCGAAGCCGCGGATACCGAATCCGCGAGCTTCGCGCGAGCCGAGCAGCTATGGAGACAGGTGGAGTCGGCTGAGGGAGCGACCGATTATGCCGTTGCGCTGAACTACGCCAGCCGAGCCGCCGAGGCGTATCGATCGGCCGAGAGGCCCGCCGTTTCCGAGGCAGTGGCCGAGGAGCCCGATCCCATACCGCGTCGCTCTGCAGAGGACGTCGTGACCGAGACGCTCGGCAGATTGCGGCAGGCGATCGAGTCGGAGGACATGGCGGCCCTACAACGCGTTTGGGTGGGGCTCTCCAGCGATGAACTGGACAAATTCCAGGACTCCTTCGACCTCATGTCAGGCCTCGAGGTGAGGTTCGACGTCCTGTCGCTGGAGGATTTGGGTAATCGCGTCAGGGCGACGATCGAGACGACCTACGAGTTCCAGAACGAGGCCTCGCGGCGGCGCGAGACCTCGACCTTCAGGCAGGTACTGGAGTTGGCGGAGCGGGACGACCGCTGGGTGATCGTCGGGAGCCGCGGCTGAGCTGGGTCGCTGCCTACATCGTATACTCCAAGCCCAGCGTCGGTATGACTCCCGAGCGCAGGCCACCATCGTTCAGTGGCACCAGTACGTTGGTGACGATGATCAAGCCACCGCCAGTCTGAAACTTGAAACCCAACGAACCGTCCATGACGTCGTCACGGCTGTTCGGAATGTTGGTGAGTTGGACGGTGCGCGTGAAGGGCGCCTCATAAGTGACGTCCTCGGGGAAGACCAGCTTCTCGGGGCCGACCTTGAATGCTCCGAGAAAATCGACGGCCAGAGTGGCCCAATCGGACAGTCGCTGGTCGAACCCGGCGATGATGTTCAGCGCGTCTTGATCGAACTCACTGCCACGATACTCGTAGCCCAGATTGGTGTGGGGCGAGAAGTCGGAGAATATCGCTGAGAGGATCAGCAGGCCCTTGGCATTCCATTCTCCGGTGCCGAGAAAATCCTCCTCGCGACCGGTGGGGGCGCGCGCCTCGGCCAGCACGCCGAGGTCCCAGTTGGTGCCGCGCACGAGCAAGGCTTTGAGGCGGCCGGCAATGTCGCCGATACCGGACGAGCTGCCGAACGCGTCCGTCGTCGCGGTGAGTTCCGGCTCCTCCTGGGTGCCGCCGAAGAAGTGAAATACGGGGTCGGTCGTCGGCGTGATGGCGGCCAGCGAGGTACCGCGCATCTCGAAATCGATGATCGGGAGCGCCACGCTCAGGTCGAGCCAGTCGGTCACGCCGAACGTCGTGTAGAAGGCGAAGACGTCGGCTTGCATGGTCAGGTCGAGGGTGAGGCCGATGACGTCGTTCTCGAACCCGGGGACACCGTAGAGCGAGCAATCGGCCTCGAAGGCGTCATCGCAGCCCGGGAAGTCGCTGTTCTCGTGCACGAACGTAAGTTGCACGTTGTCGAGGTCGACGCCGCGAATCTCGGCGAAGCGCAGTCGTGAGTAGATCAGACCGGCGTTCAAGCGGCCGCGGCCGATCGTTTGGGCCCGTTCGGCGAAGATCGGGCCGAAGCTGTTCGACGTCGGAGTCGGCACCCCGTCGACGAACCTGAACGTCTTGCTTGCTACGGTGGAGCTCAACGGAAAGTTGGCGACGTTGGCGCCGATCGTCGTGTTGAAGAAGCTCAAGATCGCCGTGTTCGCCTCCGACGAGGCCGGGATGAAGTGGTCACCGTGCAGGGCCGCGGTGCCGGGGCTGCCAGCGGATCCGGCGAGGAAGAGGGGATCCTCACCTCCGCCGAAAACGAAGAGCTTGTTCAGGACGTCCTGCATGCTCTGACCGTGGGAAACGGCCGGCAACAGCAACGACGACACGAGGACCAAGCACGCCGACCTGAGGGCGTGTTTCAGCATAGCCTCCTCCGAGGTCAGGGGACTAGCCCGGTTGGGGACATGGCGCGAAAGGTGCACTAAGTGTGCCAAGTTAGTCAATCCCGCGTCCGAACGACGGCTCGTTTGGGTTGGCACATGTTGTCGTGGTGGTGCCCGCCGGGATAGATTGGATGTGTCTCTATGGAAAGGCTCGCAGCAGTGGTACAGGCTCGTGAAGCGCGCACCCCGGCGGAAGCTGGAGGTGCGTTGAGCGACCTACTGGCCGAGCACATCCAGCAGACTCTGGGAGACGATATCATCCTCAAGCGTGTGCTCGGCGAGGGTCGCAGCGCACGCGTGTACCTGGCCGATCAGCCCAGCTTAGGGCGCCACGTAGCGGTCAAGGCGTTGAACCCGCGCCACACTCGGGAGCGAAAGGCCGTTGCCCGGTTCAAACGTGAGGCCCGCGCCATGGCGGGCTGTCCCCACCCCAGCATCGTCAGCGTGTACAATGTCGGCGAGACGCGCAATGGAATTCCGTTCTTCGTGATGGAGTACGTCGAGGGGGAGTCGTTGGCCGATCGCTTGCGCCGGAAAGGGAAACTGCCGCCGCAGGAAGCCGTACGCATAGCGGGGGCTCTTTCGGACGCTCTGGCGTATGCCCATGAGCGAGGGCTGGTCCACCGAGATCTGAAGCCGGAAGATGTGTTGATCGATCGGTATTCAGGACGGATTCTGCTGACCGACTTCGGGCTGGCGAAGTCGGTTTCCCGGAGTAGCGGCACGATGACGCTCACCGGGAC
>JASFLD010000036.1:0-14823 GCA_050118275.1 Gemmatimonadales bacterium | reverse complement strand
TCGATCACGATCAGCTCCAGCATCTCGTGCCGCGGAAACATCTTCACCTGGCCCAGGCCGATCTGACGTTCCAGGGCCTGGTAGGCGCCCAACAGCAACTGCTGGCCGGTCTGGCCGCGAGCGTAGAAGGTGCGCGAGACTTGAGCGCCGCCGAAGGAGCGATTGTCCAACAAACCGCCGTACTCGCGCGCGAAGGGTACACCTTGCGCGACGCACTGGTCGATGATATTGCCGCTGACCTCGGCCAACCGGTAGACGTTCGCCTCGCGCGAGCGATAATCGCCGCCTTTCACCGTGTCGTAAAAAAGGCGGAAAACGGAGTCACCGTCGTTCTGATAGTTCTTTGCGGCGTTGATTCCACCCTGAGCGGCGATCGAGTGGGCGCGCCGGGGACTGTCCTGATAGCAGAAGCACTCGACGTTGTAGCCCATCTCGGCCAGCGACGCAGCACCCGAAGCTCCGGCCAGGCCCGAACCCACCATGATGATGCTGTACTTACGCTTGTTCGCCGGATTGACCAGCTTCATGTCGAACTTGTGCTTCGTCCACTTCTGCTCGATCGGGCCGGAGGGGATCTTGGCGTTCAATTCCATGGTTCGTCTCCCTCAGCTCACGAGGCCGGTGAGCACCGCCACCGGGATCGAGATGTTGCCCAGTACGACGGCCAGGGTCACCAGCCAGGCGATCACAGTGCGCAGGCCGTTGTAGCTCGGATGGCTCAGCCCCAGTGTCTGCAGCATGCTCCAGACGCCGTGCCAGAGATGGAAGCCGAGTACGATCATCGCGAAGATGTAGAAGGCGGAGACCCACCACACGCTGAAGCCTGCGACGACGTTGTGATACACATCCCCGGGTACGAAATCATTGTGTAGCTGGCCTGTGGTGAAGTGCAGGATGTGATAGATGATGAAGATCAACAGGATCGCACCGCCCCAGCGCATCGTGCGTGACGCGTAGGTCGACTCGGTGTACGTCTGCCGCCGCCGGTAGCCTATGGGCCGCGCCTTCCAACTACCCAGAGTCGTTGCCGTTGCGGCCCAAACATGCAGCACGACCGCGGTGAGCATCACAGCACGGAAGACCCAGATGAAGCTGCCGTGCACCAATTCGCGCAGGAGCTCGCCGTAGTGGTTCAGCGCCTCGGGGCCGAGGTAGACCTGGAGGTTTCCGATCATGTGTCCGATGACGAACACGACCAGAAATATCCCGGTCGCGGCCATCACCACCTTCTTTCCGACGGTGCTGCCGAAGAACAGCCGTGTGCGCGCCCCCCACACTCGCGCTGGGGCACTGACACCAACCTGTGCTGCGGAGCTCTCCATTAGCCGAGCCTCTCGTGCGGTTGGAATAATCAAGAGTTTGAATAGGGGCTTCCCTGTAATAGCCCCGTCCCACACGCTTTGGCAATCCCGTCTCCCGGTCTGCTCTTCGGATTGCAGCCCCCGTCTACGCACATCGCGCGGTCTCCCTCAGCTGACCACTACGTTGCCGCCGTATCGAGCTGTGTTGTGCAGTGGGTCGACCAAATGCCGCCCCAGTTGGTAGGCACAAATCGTACCCAAGATCAGACCCGTTTTCGCTGCCGATTAGCAGGATGGCGCGATTCGCTGTAGACATCCGCCACATAAAGGGGCCATCTTGAGCGGTAGATCGGTGAGGAAGCACAGAATGGATCGGCCGGTTCTGTCAGCTGGCCGGTGTTCGGGCGGTGCTGAAGGAGTCGCCCGAGGATGTTCCCCTGCTCACGGCCAGCAGCGCGAATCGCGTCTCCCTGCCAGTCGATGGCGATCCGGCATCTGTAAAGCCAGCGACCGCCGGACCGGGCTAGCCCGCGTAGGCGCTCTGGCGCAACGCTGTCGCCCGGGCGACACCGCGGACGATCACCTGTCCCATGTACGCCGGCATGCGGCCGACACGGTCTCTCACTGGCGCTAGAGCGCCATCAATCGTAGTCAGCGTCTTGCCGCGGAACCGATCTAACAGTCCCGCGTCAATGACTTCCTTCACCCAGGCGACCGTTTCTTCCGTGGCATGAGTCACTATCGCCCCATCCAGTTGACCCTCTGGTGTGAAGCGCACAGCGATCCCCACCGGTCCGTGCCGGCTGTCCACTTTGATCCATTCTACGCTGCCGAGATCGCGACCCGCGTCACGTCCAACGTAGAACTTCACTTCCTTTTCTTCCGGTACCCAGTTCACCAGCGAATCGACGTGTGCGACCTGCGCTTTGCTCATGCGCACGTCGCGCAAGAAGAACTGCGTCGCATCGGGCAATAACTTCCGAACGGCCTGGTCCAGAGGCACCATCTCCACGGTTGGCGTGATGTGAGGGCGCAGTGGAGTAGTGAGTGCGGTGAGGCAAGCGAGCGCAATAGTCGACAAACTCATCATCTCAGTAGCTCCCTTCCTATCAAGACGTACACTGACCGGTTGTTACGCGGCAACCCGGTCTGGAGGCGCTTTGTCGTCCGTCTCGAACCAGATCTGCTTGATCGCCGTGAGGGCGACGACCAGGTACGCTGCCGCCATCAACCAGCCCCCCAACAAGGTTAGGTAGGCGAAACCATCGGCGACTAACTTGGTGAGCCACATTCCCAGAAAGTCGAGGACGGGCCCGCTGAAGAGTGCGAACACCAGTACCAGCTGGAACCGCGGCCGCCAGCTCAGTCCCAGCGCGATGCCACTGAGCGAGAGCGCGATGAGTGCGTACACCGGGACGTGCACGTGCGTGTCTTGAACCAGGAGTCGTGTGTCGATCTGATGGACCTCTTCCCCTGCAACGGCCTGACTCAGATCTATCGGGCGCTCGCTGACTTGCGGCCGTTCGCCGGCGACGCCCGCCTTGGGTTCTCGGTATGTGCGTGCCAGCTGCTGCGGAGTCAGACCTGCCCACAGGACAACCATCAGGAGTCCAAAGGCGTAGGCTGTACCGAGCAGGCCCAGATAGAGCGTGACTGCCCACCGGGCCGCAGGCGGTGCGCTTGCCAGCGAGTACAACGGTTGCTTGGACATGTTTGATCCCTTCCGCCAAACCTCAGTAGATGAACACGCCCTCGATTACCACCTGCGTCTCGTTGCGCCGGGGACCGTCTTCGTCTGCGAAGTACGGATTGTTGGATACGTTCCAACGCAATCCGGCCCGTAAAGCGAACCGCGGCAGGGCGAAACTGGTGGCCGGTATGTTGTTGAATATTCCGGCCATCGCCGTCTGGAAGAAGAGCATCGGCGCAACCGTGTACGACTGCAGGGTGCGGGGCGCTCCCGTCCTGCTGCCGTCGGTATCATCGAAGATGTCGGCGCGAACGGTGATGCCGAAGCCTCGCACCAATCGCAAGAATCCGGTCACCACGCCGCCAACCCACCGAGCGGAAGCGCCATCTGGACCCGAGTTCTCTTCGCTCCCGTAGTTGAACTCCCCGCCTAGAATGACGGGCCGGATCGGTTGTAGGGTGAAGTCGCCGCTCAACAGGTATCGATAGTCCGATGTGTTCTCGTCCTTCTCCGGACCCAGAAGTCCGGTGATCGAGACGCTGCTGTACTCGCTGGGCAGTAGACTGACCCGCGCGCCGAATGACTTCGCCCTGTTGTTGTCGACCGGCACGTCCCAGCCGTTCACCACGAAGCCTGCCAACGAGAGGCCCGGAAGCGGTGTGTATCGAGCCAGCAGCCCGGTGAACTTAACAGGTCGGGCGAAGGCGAAGTTGAACGACTGCGTCGGCTGGAAGTTGAGCGGCTCGTCGTCGCGCTCGAACCCTACCTCCGCGTCGAAGCGGCCAAGCCAGAAGACGAGCTGCGAAGCGTGCGGAGGACTGAAACTGAGGATCAGGTTGTCGATCTCGATGCTGGGCTCCTGCCCGCCTTCGCCGGGAGCCTCCGAGTCCGCTTCCTCATACACGGTGAAGCCGGGTGTTTCTTGCTCGAACAGCGTGGTCAGCTGACCGTAGAACGAGAAAGACTGACCGGCCCGCTTGTACGCGCTGACGGTGAGCTTCGTCGCCGCGAAGCTGCTGGCATCGGTGGCGTTGCTGTAGTTGAAGACGCCCACCCCGAACCCCGAGATCCTGAACGCATTCAGGGCGGCATCCGACGAACCCTGAATTTCGACGGCCCGCCCCAGGGTGTCGAGCGCGATCTCCCGCTCTTGGGCCACAGCCCGGCTCGACGGCCCGAGCATCGCGATGCCAGTGGCAAGGAGCCAGCCAGCTATCGTTGTCGGATTTCTTGTCATCGTGGTCGGCCTCGACTAGCAGAGATTCCAATCGTCCCCCACGGCCGAGCGTGCGCGCTTCGCCGCGGGAGGGTCGAACGATCCCGTCTCTGGTGGGTTCAGACCACGCGGGGCGGAGGCGTATCCGGGGGGTACAGTACTGAGCGTGGCAGGCGCCGGCGGATAGACAGGTCCGCACGCGACCCTGGTCGCCAATCGATCAACGGTTGGGTGTTTCGTGTAGCCTTCGGACCATGAAGGTGGGACCCGGCCGTGCTTCGCGGTGATAGCTGCGCCCGGGAAACGAGCCCACTCAAGGCACAGCGCGGTTTCGCCGGTCCGTTCTTCATCGCGCCGGCCGGCGGATGATCACCATCCCGCGCGGTGTGCTCGTGGTTGCTACTCGAAGCGGCGACGGCCTCCGAGCGATGACCGTGCGCGTGGGCGGTCAAGCAACACCACGGCGCCATGGTGCCCAGCAGAAGGAGACACAGCCAGATTGCCCGCAGGCGTTTGGGCCGATTCTGCAAGTACTCCGACCTTTGGAGCGGGGGCCACGCTCGAACCGGGCCGGCCATCTTCTCCGCACGAGGGACCGGACGATTCGCCGAACGAAGCAAGTTAGTGGCCGCCGATCGGACGCTCAACCCCGGCCGCTTTCACATGTGTCGCTGGACAAGTCGCTGGTGAGCCGGCGGAACGGCCCTGCTGGCCGCGCATGTTCCGTTCAATCTCATGCGACTCCCCACCGGGAGTCGAAGAGCATCAGTGCTCGATCCGGTAGAGCAGATCGCCGCTGTCGCGCGAGCCGGTTTCCGTCTGCAGCGTCAGCTTGCGCGAGATGAGATACCGCACCCGAATCACCTGAATCGGTTCGAACAAGCCCGTGCCGTAGGCGACGTACAACTTGGGCGACAGATACTTGCCGGCGTACAACGCGGCATCCTGCTGTCTGGCGCCGGCCTCGATTCGCGCGTCGTCCAGGCCGACCTGCGACGCCATGCTCATCGCGAGCATGTTTCCGCCGAGTATGGCCGCGGCGCTACCTGCCTGTTCTTGCTCACCACTCGAACCCTGCTCGGACGACCGGCCGAACAGCACGTAGGAGAGGGCGGAAGACTCGGACATGACCGGCTCGGACCAGATCTGTAGGTCGGGCGACTTCAGGGTCCCGCGGATGAGGAACCCGGCACGCGTTCCGTCCGTCGCTTGACGATAGGCTCGCACGTTCAAACCGGGGTCATCGATGGGTCCCGTGAAGAGCAACCGTCCCGGATCGATGGTCAGGTTCTGACCATAGCCTCTGTAGACGCCCTCCCTCAGAACCAGTTCGCCGCGGCCTCGCGTACCACTCCCGGGCCGCTCGATCAGCTGGAGCGTCCCCTCGATGTTAGTAGTGAATCCGAACCCCTTGAACAGAATCTCGTTCCCTAGAATCAGGCGGATGTCGGCGGAGACGTCCATCGGCCGGCTGGGTTGCGACTCGGCTCCGACCAGAACCACGTCGTTCGATACGCGCACGGACGTCTCGGGAAGTTCAATGATCTCGACCGTCGCACGCGGGACGGCTACATCACCAGTGACATCGACCGCCGAGCCGGTCCAGAGCACTTCGAGATCGGGGGACGCCACCAATGTGATCTGATCACTCCGCGCAGCGAGGAAACGATCGCCGCGAATCGCCAGTCGCCCCGGGTTTTCGCGCGACGGGATGATCGGCGCTCGGCCCGAGATCTCCAAGCGACCCTCACCGGAGCTGAGGCCGCCTCGGATGTCGAGATTGCCTTCCTTGCTGGCAGCGGCCGCCACTTCGATGTCTCGGAGCTGGAGTCCCAACGACGGGATGTCGGTTTGCCCACTGATGGTGTATTGGCCGGAGATCTCCGGCTGGCCCAGCGTGCCGCTGGCGGCGAGATCCACGATGAACTCTCCCGCCGTACCAGAGAAATGCTCGACCAACGCATCGATCAGCCTGAGGTCGATCGCGCCGGCCAGTCGGGCTTCGAGGATCTGGGAATTCAGTGATTGTCCCAGGTTGGTGTACTCTGGCAAGCGGGCGGTGCCCGACAGCCTCATATGGGGAGCGCTGTCGGGTAAGGCCACGGTGAGGCTCGCCTCGCCACGGAGACCCTCGCCGTCGACGTGCATTCGGATGAAGGGCTCGACGAGTCGCGATCTGTGAACCTCGTCCTTGAACGTTCGTACCAGTACCGCGTTCTGCGGGACGACCTCTATCTGTGTGGTCAGTTCACCGTCGGGGGCGGCCTGCGCGTCGATCGACCCATCCAACGTTCCGCTCAACCGCGCCGTTTCTGGCAGGAATCGATCGAACAGCGACAACGGGAAGGAGTCGACCGAGACGAACAGCCGCCAGTCATCTTGGATCGCGTCGATGATCCCTTCGAGTCTGACCTCCTGGGTGAACGCTTCGACCGGAGGGAGTAGTCCATGGCCCGAGATCATGCCCGGGCGAGCCCCGCTCGTATCCGCGACCTGGAAGGCGAAGTCACCGGAGAGGCTGTCGGGTTCGGCGCGGATCGTCAGCTTGCCCGCATCGAGACGAAATTCGGCCGGTCGCGTCGCTTCCGGCAGGAAGCGGTCGAATAGGGACGAGGAGACGGAGTCGAACGACAGCGAGAGGCGCGAGTCGGCCCGCAGCGCGTCGATGGGGCCCTCAGAGGGCGTTCCGCGGGTGAACGCCTCGATGGGGGGCAGGAGAGCGTGCCCCGAGATCTTGCCCGGTCGGACTCCGCTCGTATCGGCTAGCTCGATGGCGAATTCGCCGGAGAGGCTGTCGGCGCCGGAGCGGATCACCAGGCTGGCGTGTTCCGAGTGAAGCGCGTCAACTCGTTCCTCGTCCGAGTATTCCAGTGCTGCGTGTTCGGCCAGCAAGTCGAGGTCGACGTTTGCCACTCGTGTTCCGGCACCGTTGCCGTTGACCTTGCCGTTGAGGCTGCCGCTCAACGACCATCCCTCCGGCAGGTACGGCTCGAGCAACCCGAGCGGCAGCGCCTCCAGCGAGGAGACAACTCGCCAATTCCCATCTGCGACCCAAGAGCCGCCAAGGCAGACACTACGTTCCGAAGCGAGGAGACACAGCTCGTCCAGCTCAACCGAATCGCTGGAAACGAGGAGCCCGACGCTGTTCTCGGTTCGCCAGTGGCCGAGCCTTTCCGTCGAGATGCTGAACTGGGTGAGTTCTCCCCGCCAATCTGTTCCTCGCATGCGGCCGGCGGCCCGGAGCGCCAGGCGCGCCCGGTCGCCAACCATCCGGACCGTCAGCTCATGGCGCTCCTTCGTGCCGCCGAGCTCGAGCTGGGCGGAGTCCACGGACTGGTTCGCGACTGCCAGTCCCGAGACGCTCGCCTGTGCCCGGTTTTGGCCGCCTGCCGCCCAGTCGAGGTCGATGCTGGCTCGAGCGGAATCGAGCCTGAGTACCCCCACTGACAGTCCATCCGCCCGGAGCGTGGCGTCTAGCTGGGGCGACGACGGCGTACCCGCCAACTTGCCCGCCGCCGATATGGAACCGGAGGCCTGAGGCAGAGCGGCGCTCAGGTCCGGCGCCTCGAGCTCGAAGTCCAGAGCCAGCCGCTGGCGCGAGATGTCGCCCGCCGCGTCAATGCGGATACGGCCCCAGTCGAAGTCCGCGCGCTCCAGTTCGTACGCTGGACCCGCGATGGCGCCCGACAGCCTGCCGGAGATGGGCTGGCCGCGGAGCACACCACGGAGCGTGTCCACATCGATTCGCACGAACACCTGTCGATCGGTGACCCCGCCGCGCGCGCTGCCGGTGAGCGATAATCGACCGGGCCAGTCCGCGGGATTCGACGCCAGGTCGGCGGGTGCCAGCGTATCGGCCTCGAGGGATAGCTGCCATGCCAAGTCCGGCTTCCAAGAGACCGAGCCCCGCGCGCGAAGCTCGCCCCGCAACGGATTCGACCGGAACGATTCGAGAGCGAACGAATTCAGATTCCCGGTTCCGCTCGCTTCGATCCGCGTCCCGGGGAAGTCGAGCGGGTCGGCTACCGCTGTGAGATCAGCCTGGTAAGAATCGACGGTCCCATGCGCCTGGAGATCAACCCGGCGCAGCTCCAATAGCCCGGGGACCGAGACAGAAGCGTCGCTGACTCTCACATCATCGAAGACGATTTCGATCGGCAGGGAAATCGAGTCGGGCGAAAAGGTTGCCACGTCCGCTGGTGGTGTCGGGTCCCTCGTCACATCTTCTGAATCTTCCCCTGGCGCGACGATTCGAAGACCATCGATGCGAACGGCCTCGAGATGGACACGCCGACCGTTGACCAGTTCGCTCGGCCTCCACGTGATCGCCAGATGTTCGAACTCGAGCGCCACCCCGCTCACAAGCAATCGGACGTTCCCCAGCTCCAGTGGACCGACCAAACGGCCGCTGACGGTCCCCACCGCCAGGTCGACCGGGAACTTGCCGCCGAGATAGCGCACGACGAGTGCGGCGCCGGGCTGCGTGGTCAGCAGGAACAGGATCAACGCTGTCACCGCCGCCAGCAGTGCGGCGACTCCCCGGATACTCCATACGAACGCACGGGGCAGCTTGGGCATCGCCTCAGATATCCGGCCCAAGCGTCAGGTGGATACGGACGTCCTCGCTGGGCGCGTCGAAGCCGTAAGCTACGTCGAGGCGGATCGGCCCGACCGGGGTCAACCAACGCACACCGGCGCCGGCTCCCTTCGCTAGCGATAGATCGCCGAGCGATTCGAGCCCGTTACCTACATCGAAGAAGATCGCCAATGACCACTTACCGATGAGCAAGTAGTCTGCCTCGGCACTGGCTTCGACGAGAAGGTCGCCGCCGACGAGTCTGTCCTCCGCGTCTCGTGGACCCAGTGTCTCGTAGGAGTAGCCGCGCACCGTCCGGTCGCCACCGGTGACGAAGCGCAGTGTGGGCGGCAACTGATTGAAGTCCTCGTAGTAGGTTCTTCCGATTTTGGCCCGACTCAGAAAGCGCAAGCGAGAGCCTAGTCCCCGGATGAACCCCCCAGACAGGATGGTCTGCAGATACGAGGTGTTGGCACCCAAGCCGTCCAGGCTACCGGATATCTCGAACTGGACGCGCACGCCGTGGAGCGGCCGGGCCCTGTCGTCGCTCCAGGTCCATGCCCAACTCGCTCCCGGAATGAGGAGGTAGGAGGTGCCGTCCTGTTCGGCGATGGTGAAGTCCTGAGCCTCGAAGGAAAGGGAGAGCACCTCGTTCAGCGGACCGCGCAGCTGGCTGCGACTAACGCCCAGCGTGGCTCGCAGGCTGGTGCTCCAGGTGGGACTGAAATCACCGCCGCCGACGACGATGGCGTAGTTCGCCGTCTCAGGATATACCGGCGGAAAGCGATACTGGGCCGATAAAGTGCGACGGATCTGCGAAGCCTCGAACCTCACGGTGGCGTTATGGCCTCGCCGATTGAGGCGCCGAAAGTCCGCTTCGATCGATCCGCGCACTCCAGTATCGGTGCCGTACCCGATGCCGAACTCGTAGCTGTGCCGTTTCCTCGGCACGAGGTCGACCTGAATGGGTACCTCGCGTCCCGCGGCCGCTGTATCGGGCCGAACGTCCACCTGGCTGAACAAGCTGCTCGATGCCAGACCGCGCTGCGTCTCGAGCAGTTTGCCTATATCGAAGGTGTCCCCGGGCTGGAACTTCACGTAGCCGCGCAACAAGCGCGGGTCGACCAGATCCTGGTTGAAGGAGACCGGGCCGAACAGGTACTGGGGGCCGGTCTCGAGGTGGAGTACGATCTCGGCCGTGTACGCCTCGAGGTCGATGCGGATCTCGCTCGTATCGAATTGGGCTTTCAGGTAGCCGCGCCGTGCCGCGATCTCGGCCAGCGCCAGCTTGCCTCGCTCATAGCGCGGTTGCCGCAGCGTGTCTCCGGGGGCGAGCGGGAACGATCGAACTGCCTCGAGGAAAGCAGGGTCGCTCTCGCCTTCGCCACTCAAGCGGATGCTAACCCGGCTCAGGAGCAACGGCGGTCCCGGATCGACTTGATAGCGAGCAGTCCAGGTCCTCGCGTCTCTGCTGAGCTCGGCCCTCACCGTGGCACGATAGAAGCCGTACGGGTGGAGGGCCAGTTGGATCTCTTCCGGCGCTCGAGCGTGCAGGCGCTCGATCCTCGACACCACGACGCTCCGTGACCGCGCGGCGCTGAAGATGCCCGCCACGGCCAGCGCGTTGGCGCGGAGCTCGCCGTCCAGGCCTTGCAGCTCCGCTCGCAGGCGAACCGTCTGGGCCTGACAAGGCGTTGTGAGTAGCAGGAACGCGAGCGCGCTCCGGGCGGTGCACGATGGCGCGCCTGGCATGGTATTAAATTGATCGGCTGGCGCTCCGCCAGCAAGCACGTTCAAACTGGTGGTACATGTTCAGAGTAGGAAAAGATGATGCACGAGAGAAGAGGCTTCACCGTCCCGATCGCCGTCTATTTCGTGCTCAGCGGTCAGCAGACCTCACAGCGCTTGAAGATGCCGCGTGTGCAAAGCAGAAATGGCCATGCGCCCCAGGGCTCGACCTCGTCCCAGTCTGTCTGGTGTTGCCTGGCATTACCCGTACGTAGCCGCAACGCCCTGATCCTAAAAATGTGGCCGCATCCAGCCGTCTAGTCTCAAGTAGCCGGGCGTGGAAAGGTGGGCACAGCAAGACTCACGCAAGCACAGCCGGGAGGTGTAGCTCCCACCACTCGCGAGCCCGCTCTCGCGTCCAGGGTTGCTCGAAGTGTATGGCTTTGAGTTGCGTCGCCAGCTCCTCACAATCGCGCGGCCGCGCTAGCTTGTCCTTGTCCAGGCACCGCAGGACCACCTCGTCAAGCTGCGGAGGTACCTCGAATTCGGTGTGCCGGGACGGTGGGTCAGGATCCTGCTTGACGTGCTGCACCAACATGGCCAGCGAGGTGGGGGCGTCGAACACCGTGTGGCCCGTGAGCAGCCAGAAGGCGACACAGCCCAGCGAGTATATGTCGCTGCGAGGACCGATAACACCGCTATCCGGCAGCGCGCTCTCGGGCGATGTGTAGGCGGGCGTTCCCGCGAAGGAGCCCAGCTGTGTCAGTTCCGGTTCCTGCGCCGACTGCGGTCCAAGGCGCTTCACGAGACCGAAGTCCAACACTTTGACGAAATCGGTTTCGCGCCCGTACCGACAGATGAAGATGTTGGCCGGCTTGATGTCGCGATGCACGATACCGCGGTCGTGTGCCTCGGCCAGTGAGTGACACACCTGGCTGAGGATGTGGACCACGCGCTCGGGCAGCATCGGGCCATACTTTTCGACGCAGCGTTGCAGGCTCAGCCCCTCGAGGAGTTCCATCACATAGTAGAACGTGCGGTTCCGTGTATAGCCGTAGTCATAGACCACCACCGTGTGGGGCGAACGGAGTTCGGCCATGGCCTGGACCTCGCGTTCGAACCGGTGGATCATGAGCTCGGGCCCGTCGCTGGGTGTGCTCTGGTGCGTCGGATCGCTGCTGATCAACTTGATGGCGGCGGGCCGTGTCAGCATCTGGTGTTCGGCTTTCCAGACCTCGCCCATTCCTCCCTCGCCGATCTTTTCGACCAGGCGATAGCTGCCCATCCGGCGCGCCTTGCTGATGTGGGACCCGTAACCCCAAACGATGCGTGCGCCGACGACGGCGAGCGCGAAACAGACGTAGTTGGGCAAAACCAGATCGATGATCGTCGCAGCGCTGAAGTCGGCGCTGGCGAAGGAACCGCCCTGAGCCGTGATGATCAGCAGCAGCAAGGGACGGATCGAAGCGGCCGAAAACGCCGCGAGCGTCGCTTTGCCCGGCGTGGCCGGTACGATGAGGGGAAACAGCACGATCCACGGGCAGGTCCACGAGATCCCGTTCACGGCGAACGCTTCGCCCGGTGGCCAGAGGCCCAGCGCGGGCCACCAGAGAATGTCGATCTCGACGCCGAGGGCGCCGAACACTTCATACAGCAAGCCGAGGTGCAGCAGGCGATAGGGTTCGATGATGCCGCTCACCGCGATGCCGAAGACCAGCAGTGATGTTCCGATGAACACCACCGCGGTGGCATCGGGACCGAGGAGACCGGTGAAGCCCCCCTCCGCCGGGAAGTCCTCCAACAGCCGGGAAAGCACGTAGAGCACAGCGTAAGCCCCGGCATAGGCCAGGGCCATGACTCCCAGACGCAGCCCCGCCTGCTCGGCGAGATCGGGCGGCAAGCCGAGCGAGGCGGCTGAAGCGAGGTCGACGACGGGTGGCGTCGACTCGGTTCGATGAAAGAGTGACCGCCTCATAGCCTTCCGCTGGCGCGGACGCAAAGCGGGAGACTGAACCGACGTCGCCGGGCTCTTCTTCGCATTGTGTGCCTGTCGCTGTGCAGCTCGGGCTCCCGGGCGATCGCGCGCCGCGCCAGGAGCGTTTCGTTCGGCCCAATGTAATCACCCGCGGGAACTCGGGCACGCGGAAGTCGCGAATCGCAGATCATCGCGCGCCCAGTCACGAGTCTAATCGCTTGACTACGCCTTGATCGACTCGCCCCAGCGTCGGTGGTGATGACGTCGATAGCCAGAGCAGGTGGACGTCGAGGTGGCGACTGCTCGATTGAACTCAGAACGCGGGTGACAGGGATGCGATCGGCGCGAGCGAGATATTTCAGCTGGCTGATGAGCCACCGTCGAGCGAGCCTGGCGGTCATAATCGTAGTGATAGGGACGGCCGCTGTCGGTGCCAGCCGGGTTCGGATGGATTTCACGCTCGAGCAGTTCTTCCCCAAGTGGGGCCAAGAGCGCGAGCGGTACGATCGATACAAGCGCAGCTTCCCGAAGGAGGACATGCAGATTTCCGCCTTTTGGGAGGACGCGAGACCCGTCGGCGCGGATGTGTACCGAGACTTGCAGCGCGCGGCGGGCCTATTTACGGAGGTCGGCCTCGAGGACGTGCGCTGGTTCGGTGATGTCGAGGTGGCGGAAGATACCGAGGTCGATGGAGAACATGCCCTGCGCGTGCATCCCATGATCGAGGGCGACCACGTCAGCGATGTCTACGTCCAAAGGGTGTTGGCCCGTTACCGAGATGAGCCCCTCTACCGCGGTTACCTGTGGAACGCCGACCAGACCGTTTTCGCGATTCATGGGGCGTTGAGCGCGAACGACATGGCGGACGATCAGCGTCGCCGGCAGGTCGAAGAGACCCTACAGGTGAAGTTGGAGGTACTGGCGGGGGATGGCACCGAATTCGTCGTCAGTGGGGTGCCGGTGACGCGGTCGCGCGTGCCCAAGTTACTCAACGAGGATCAGCGGCTGTTCGTCGGTGCGGGAATCGTTCTGTTCCTGGCTGTCTTGTTCTTCTTTTTCAGACACTTCGCCCAGGCGTTCCTTTGCCTGCTGTCGATCGTCCCTGCCTACCTCTGCACGGTCTCGCTCATCGGTCTGTCGGGCAAAACGGTCACCGTGCTGACGGGGTTCATCCCGATCATCGTGCTGGTAGTGGGCGGCAGCGACATCGTGCACCTGCTGGCGCGATACCGCCAGCTCCGGTCAGGCGGGATGGCGAATGCCCGGGCCGTGGTCGAATCGTTCGCGGAGTTGGCCACGCCGTGCTTCTACACATCTCTGACCACGGCGATCGGCTTTCTCAGCCTGGTTGGAACGCGCATCGGCATCGTCATGGATTTCGGCCTCTTCACGGCGGCCGCGATCTTCCTCACCTTCGCCTTCAGCCTGACCTTGCTGCCGATATTGTTGAGTTTCTCGAGACGAGAGCGATTCAAGGACGGTGGTCTGAATGTGCGCTGGATTGGCATTGTGGTGACGATGGCGGCGCGACTGGTAGTGCGGCCGTCGCGTCGCGTCCTGGTCATCTTCGCAGTAGTGACCTTCGCGTGTGCGGGGCTGGCGCTGTCGCTCCGCGTCGACACCTATCTGATCGACGATCTGAAGAGGAGCGCCGGCGTACGGCGCGACTTGCTTTGGCTCGAAGACCACGGGTTCGGAATCTACCAGGTGGTCCTGTACCTGAAGGGGTCGAACGACAAGGCCCTCCACTCGCCTGAATCCCTTCGCTGGATGGAGGAGTTTCAGCAATACGTTGCGGACGCGCCGTTGGTCGTAAACAGTTACGCGCTCCCGGACTTGTTACGGCCCCTACGCCGGGCTGTAGCTGACGGGGCTGGGAAGAACGGGACTCTACCGGCGAGCCAGGAAGAAGCCAGTCGATTGGTCTTCCTCCCCGAGATGCAGGAGGCGGACTTCTTTGCGGACGTCTATCACCCACTGGATGACGAAGCTCAGGTGATCGTAACTGTTCGCGATGCCGGATCGCAGGTTACTTTGCCGTTCTTGAAGCGGGTCGATCGCTACCTGGAGGAGTTTCCGCCGCCGGCCGGAAGTGCGTTCTCGACGGGGACGGTGAAGTTGATTCAGAACTACTCGGGCCAGGTACTCCGAAACTTCGGCCCGAGCCTGGCCATCGCGGTCGTCCTCATCCTGGGTGTCATGAGCTGCATGTTTCGTTCGGTGAAACAAGGTCTGATTACGCTGATCCCGAATGTCTTTCCCCTGCTGGTTCTGCTCGCCGTGATGCGGGTGGCGGGGTTCGCACTCAAGCCGTCGACGGTGCTGGTCTGCTCGATC
>JASFLD010000035.1:0-14960 GCA_050118275.1 Gemmatimonadales bacterium | reverse complement strand
ATCTGACATCCAGATTTTCCGACTCCTCGATGACCGGGTGGACTATGTAAGCCTGTCTCCCCGCCTCGACCTGCTCGCGAACGAACTCGAACACTCGCTGCCGCGCCGCATCGCTTCGCAGGACCGTCTTCACACGCCGCCGTCCCGGTGGCAGTTCGTCGAGTACCGAGACATCGAGGTCACCGTAGAACGTGAGAGCCAGTGAACGAGGGATGGGAGTCGCGGACATCACTAGCACATCCGGCGCCACGCCAGCTCGTCGCAGTCGCATCCGCTGTCGAACACCGAACCTGTGCTGCTCGTCGATGATCACCACGCCCAAGCGCTCGAACTCCACATCCTCTTGGATGAGGGCGTGAGTGCCGATCACCAGCTGCGCCTGGCCGGAGTGAATTCGCTCCAGCGCTTCGCGGCGCGCGGCGCTCGAGAGACCGCCGCGGAGAAGCTCGACTCGAACCGGCAAACCCGCCAGCAACTGGCTCGCCGTCACGCCGTGCTGCTCCGCCAGCAACTCGGTCGGTGCCATGAGAGCCGTCTGATAACCGTTCTCTATCGCGCGCAACATCGCGAAGAGAGCGACGACCGTCTTGCCGCTGCCGACATCTCCCTGCAACAGCCGATTCATTGGCTGTTGCTGGCTCATATCGTCTGAGATCTCGGAGAGCACCCTCCGCTGTGCGCCGGTCAACTCGAACGGCAACGCGTCGCTAAACGGCCGGATGAGCGTATTGACTCGCTCGAAAGCGATTCCCGGCCGCTGTTCACGGTTCTCGTAGCGCGCTCGCGCGTAAAGCACCTGAAGGACGAACAACTCCTCGAAGGCCAGCGCGCGACGCGCCCGCTCCGCATGAGCGAGCGTCGGAGGACGGTGTAACCACTCCAACGCCTCACGGTTGCTGACGAGGGCGAGCCGTTCGCGGGCAACGCGCGGAACTACCTCCTCATCTCTTTCGACCTCAGCGAGCAGCTGGTCGAGGTTCTGGTGGATTATCTGGCGGATCTGCCGGTGCGTGAGACCGGCGGTCGCCGGGTAAACGGGGAATACCGTCCCCTCCGCCTCGGCCTCGTCACCGGCCCGAGCCATGATAGTGAATTCGCGCGGCTGGATCTGACGTCCGTGGAAGAAGCGCACCGGCCCCGAGACCAGCAAGGTGTCACCCTTGCGAATCGTCCGGTCGAGAAATGGTTGGCCGGGCCAAGCGCATTCCACCAAGCCGGTGGCGTCCTTGATCACGGCTTGGAAGACACGGAGTCGGCGACGCGTCGGAATCACGCCTTTGGACACGACTTGACCGATGGAGGTGGCGTCCATCCCGGGAGCCAGCCGGCCAATCGGCGTGACGCTGGTCGCGTCCAAATAGCGATGAGGGGCGTGCCACAGCAGATCGCGCACGGTGCGGATGCCCAGCTTGGCCAGCGTCTCGGCCCGGCGTGGCCCCACACCCTTGAGGTATTGGACAGGCCGATCGAGGTTACTCGACTTGTTCACACTGCCTTCTTGCAAGAGCGCATGGCTAACGCAATCCAGTCCAGCGCCGCAAAGCCCACTCGGCGCAGAATAAGGCGATGAGAACCAGGTAAGGCCAGCCCAGCGTCGCCAGGCCACGTGATCCCCGCGGGCCGCGAGCCTCAGCGTTCACGGCCATCATCTCGGCGGCCGGCTCCAGACTCGGGCGCGACCTCGGCAATAGCTCCTCAGAGAACTCCTCGACCTCCGCCGGACCCTCCGTAGCCGCCGCCACGCGAGTGTCGAGGTACGCTCGTGCCCGGAAGCGATAACGGCCCGGCGGTAGCCGTGCAGCCAGTGAGTCTCCCGCCACGGCGGTCTGCTGGAACACGGTATCCGCTCCGGCCGTCATCAATTGGACGTTCAGAGAGTCACTCCCCTCGGGCACCGTCCAGCGCAGCGACTCGCCCCGGGCGGCCACACGCTGCTGCGGCTCGAGTCCCGCTCCAACAGTCGCCCAGCGCTCAGCAAGCCAGCCGGCGACACCGGTCCACAGCGCCCGGTACAGCTGACGACCGCCTGCGTCGCGAAAAGCCCAACGCCAGTATCCTTCCGCGGCAGCCACCGCAAAGCGCCGTCCGGCCTCGGCGCCCAATACGACCGCCGGTTCGGGCTCGCCGCGCCTCAGACGCTGAAGATCGAGCGGGCTCCAGGAGCGCTCGGCGTCGACAGCCCGAACCGCGAGCAGCGGCGGCAGCGCTTCCAACGAAACCCCGCCCAGGTCGAGGGCCAACGGCGAACCCGGGATCTGTGGCGCGAGGTACCACTCCCCAGCGGCGGAGGGACCCACACGTACATCCCAGCCTGGAAGATCGAACCCACGCCGCCCGGCCGCGAACACCAGAACGCGCGGGGCTGCGCGGATCAATTCGCGGACCCACTCCGGTGAATCGGCGCCGAACCCGTGAACGACCAGTAGGGGTGCCAACTGCGCCCGCCGCTGGACCGTCGAACGGGAGACCTCACGGTATCCTTCCAGCGTCACGAGGCTGTCCGCGAGCCATGCGTACGCAGTCGTCTTTGCATCGGTGACACGATCCAGGTTGTCGATCAAGAAGGACGGCTCCCAGTCGGGCCGCAGCGAAATCAGAACGGGGCCGCTGGCCTGCTCGGTCACGCGTACGTAAAAAGCACGGGCGTCGTTGCGCGTCTCGAGATCGCCTTCGGGAGGGGTCACGCGAACGACGAAGCGACGGAAGCCAGCCGGACCGGGCAGCCCGAACGCCAGAACCCCAGCACTGAATCGATTCCCCTCCGGGAGACTCGTCCAGGCAGCGGCCAGACTGCGACCGTCACGGTCGACGACCTCGACGCGAACACTGTCCGCCGTGACGCCGTCAGCCATGATCTCCACACGTATTTCCACGCTGTCTCCGCTCTGAGCCCAGCGAGGAGAGCTTACGGCCGCGATCGCCACGTCGGGAGCCGGCGTCTCCAAGTCGACCAGCGACAGCGATACACCGCGTCGCCGCGCTTCCTCCTCCGCTCGTGCCAGATCTGTCAACCTGCCGTCAGAGTACACAACGACGTGTCGCGCTCCGGACGCGGCGATGGAACGGATCGCCGGGGTCAGCCGGGACGTCGAATAAAACGGCTCGGCGGGCAGCGAATCGCTGGACAGCTGTCGGGGCGTCGATCCGCCAACGAGCCAGACGCCGGGGTAGTGGGCCAGCGAATCGAGTCCGCGACTCCAGGCGTTGGCTGCTCCCAAACCGGCCGGACGCGACATACTGAAGGAGGCATCCAGAGCGGCCACCGTTTCTCGCCCGCCTGGCGTCTCATCCAACGGAATAGAAGGGTTCAACAGGATCAGCCAGGCGAAAAGGAGAGCGGCGGCCCGTAGCACCGCGACCCATTTCCGTCCCGCAACCGGCTCTTCGCGGGTGCGATACCACCATACCGCATAGCCGAGAACCGCCCCGGCTCCGACGGCGAGGAGCAACCATTGCAGCAGGCTCATGTTACTGGAGGCCAGCGCGGACAGTCAGCTAGAATGTTCAGCACGTCTGAGGATGAGACCGAGCGCGCGACACCGCAAGAAGCGCTTGGCAAACCGGTTGCGCCGGTTGACGGCAAGCGCGGATGCTGGACGGGACAAGACCTCGCGATTCGCCGGCGCGAGCCGAATCAGACTCAATCGGCCCGCTTTACCACAGTGCCACTGGTGCGGTCGAGCAACCGGTCGAGGCGCGCTCGAATCCTTTCGTACTCGTCCTTCTCGCCAGCGCCGATGGGGTTTCCAGATGGCAAGTTGATCTTCCGGTGGTCGACGTGCTTCCCGTTGTGAAGCATCTCGTAGTGCAAGTGTGGCCCCGTGGCGAGTCCGGAGGAGCCGACGTGGCCGATGAGCTGCCCCTGGCGGACTTTGACGCCTCGCTTGATGCCCTTTGCGATGAAGCTCAAATGAGCGTAGCGAGTGCGGTAGCCGTTGACGTGTCTGATCTCGACTATCCGCCCGTAGCCTCCCCACCAGCCGGCGCGGGTCACGGTGCCGTCAGCCGTCGAGTAGGCGGGGGTTCCGGTGTCGGCCGCGTAGTCGGTTCCGAGGTGAGGACGGTAGACCTTGAGCTTGGGGTGCAGACGACGCCGCGTGAAGCTGGATGAGATACGTCGGAAGTCAACGGGCGCTTTCAGGAACACCATCTTCATCGACTCACCGTCGACGTCGAAGTACTCGCGTCTGGGCTCAAACCAGTAGGCACGATACCGACTACCGCGATTGACGAACTCGGCGGCCAGCACTCGAGCGGAGCGCACCGACCCGTCCGAGCGGACGTGTCTCTCGTAGACTGCCCGGTAGCTATCACCTTTGCGAAGATCGACGCCGAAATCGATGCTCCACTGGAATGGACGATAGATGCCCCACATGACGCGCTCTATCCGCTCCTGCTGGCCCATGAACTCGGCGGGCAGCGCCATGACCGAGTGGTAGAGGCTGGAGGAGATCTCTCCCGCGAGGACGAGCGTATCGACGTGTACCGGCAAATCCTCCTGCTCGCCCAGCCAACCGAGCTGATCGCGGGTGATTCGGACAATGCGGTCGGGATCGACGCGGATGGCAATATCGACCAGGCTGTCCCATGCGGTTCGTTGAACTTCCACAACCACTCCGGAGCGCAGTAATCGTGGATTGGCATAGGGGCGCAGCGCTTCAACCGCACCTGCCACCTCTTGCGGGGTCATGGACTGTCTCGCGAGGACCTGAGCAAGGACTTCACCGCGCCGCAGCGTGTCCGAGCGGACCGTGGGAGCGACCTGGCCGATCGAGACCAGGATCGGTCGCAAGTCGATTACGTTACGCTGCGAGCTGGCTGGACGCCCAAGCAGCAACGTCAAACCGCTGGTAACCAGAAGGGCAAAGATCAAGAGGCCTCTACCCATTCCGCCCTCCGGGAGGGGTGGATCGGCAGAGCGGACGGCGTTTCAGCCTCATGTCTGTGCGATATGCGATCATTCTCAGTCCATTTGTCGCCGGATGAACGTCGGTATCTCGAGATCGGCCGGGTCGCTGATATCGATCGAGACGACGCTGCGATCGGTGACCATCGGTACCGTGGTCGGCCTGTTCGGCTTGCGGGGAACTGGCCTGATCAATCGCTCGGCCTCGGCCGACGAGGCGGTCGCCGCAAAGCCCGTGGCGATGACGGTGACACGGATTTCGTTCTCGACGTTCGGGTCTTGCACGGTCCCGAAGATGATCTCGGCCTCGTCACCAGCCGCATCCCTTATCATCGTGCTCACGGTCGTGACCTCATCGATGCTGAGATCCATGCCGCCGGTGATGTTGATGAGCACGGCTTTCGCGCCGGCGATCGAGATGTCATCGAGCAACGGCGAAGAGATCGCCTCCTGAGCCGCCTCGTGCGCTCGATTGTCGCCTTGCCCGAAGCCCGTCCCCATCAGAGCGGGGCCGCGATTGGCCATGACGGTACGGACATCCGCGAAGTCGACGTTGACGTCTCCCGTCACGCTGATCAAGTCGGAGATGCCGCGCGTCGCCTGGAGCAGAACCTCGTCCGCCTTCTTTAAAGCATCACGGAAAGTTGTACCCTTTCCGACGACGGAAAGCAAGCGCTGGTTCGGTACCACTATGACGGTATCGACGCTCTTACGCAGTTCGGCCAGACCGATCTCCGCCTGCTGCAGGCGTTTCCGACCCTCGAACTCGAAAGGCTTGGTCACGACCGCAATGCTGAGCGCCCCCAACTCGCGGGCGAGCTGTCCGACGACGGGTGCGGCTCCAGTGCCGGTGCCACCGCCCAAACCGGCGGTAACGAATACCAGATCGGCGCCCTCGAGCACGCGCACCACCTCGTCCTTGTTCTCCTCGATGGCCTGCCGTCCGATCTCCGGACGTGCTCCAGCTCCGAGTCCTCGGGTGAGTTTCTTACCTATCTGGATCTTCACAGGTGCCCGACAGTTGTCCAGCACCTGACTGTCCGTGTTAACGGCCACGAACTCGACTCCGGGCAAGTCCTCCTCGATCATGCGGTTCACCGCGTTGTTGCCTCCACCACCGACACCGATCACACGCATCATGGCGCCATGCCGACGCGTATCTGCGAGCTCGAAACGAATCATCTTCATCCCCCTCCCGTTCACACTTCATTGAATGCCAAAACGACGAACGATTGCGCCTCGCCGGCACAAATCGAGCCCATTTTCGCCTAGAAGAACTCTCGTAACCACCCCCCGACCTTGGCCAATGCGCGCAGCCCCGGCCTCCTTCCGTTACCTAGATCCTCGCGTATCCGCTCCACGCCAAACGCCATCAGACCCGCAGCCGTCGCGAACTTCGGACGGCGGATCGAATCCGCCAGGCCGGTCAACCCCTCTCCCGGCGCACCACTCCGCACGGGCATCGTGAAGATCGACTGTGCCACATCCAGAACGCCTTCGATGCTCGCTCCACCGCCCGTCAGCACGACACCACCTCCCAACCGGTTGCCGTAGCCCGATCGTTCGATCTCGTGGCAGGCCAGACCGAGCACCTCATCCATACGCTGTTCGATGATGTGGGCTAGCAATTCCCGCGCCATCTGTTTCTGGGCCCCCGGCGCCGGACCGGGCACTTCAATCGTTTCACCCGGATCGACGAAACGCGTGGAAGCCACGCCATAGCGCTCTTTGACCCGCTCGGCCTCGGCGTACGGGATCCCCAGGCCCTTGACGATGTCGTTCGTGAAGCTGATTCCTCCGCAGGGAACCACGCCGACATGACGGATCTTGCCCTCGTGGAAGATGGCGATCTCGGTGTTCCGTCCGCCGATCGACACGACCGCGCTTCCGACCTCGCGCTCTTCCACGGTCAAGACGCTCAATCCGGCAGCCAGTGGGCTCAGCACCAGTTGCGCCGCGTCGTAGCCGGCTCGCGAAACGGCCTTGCGAAGGTTCCGAGCCGCTGCTCCGGCCGCCAGCACGATAAACACCTCCGTCTCCAGTCTCGTACCGAGCATGCCGACGGGGCGCTGGATGCCGCCGCGGTGATCCACCGAGTAGTCCTGCGGAATTACATGGAGTAGCTCGCGGTCGGGCGGCACGACGACGGCACGGGCCACCTCGTGCACACGCTCGACGTCTTCCTGGTCGATCTCGTCTTCACCAATCGCGACGACTCCATTCGAAGTGCTCGTCTGTACGTACTCGGCCGCGATGCCGACGTAGAGGCCCCGTGGCTGCACTCCCGCCATGAGCTCGGCTTGCTTCAGGGCCTGGCGGATTTCTTCCGTGGTCTCCTCTATGTTGCTGACCGCGTCACGGCGAATTCCGCTGGGCTTCGCCTGTCCTACTCCGAGCACCTTGACTTGCGGTGCGCGATCACCGTCAAACACCAACTCGCCGAGGACGGCGCAGGTCTTCGTCGATCCGATGTCCAACGAACCGATGAGATAAGATGTAGCGATCATGCCTGCCCTCTCCGGACAACGATTTGATCGGCGTACCGCGCTTCGAGCAGGGCGGCTTCGATCCCCCGGCGTCGAAGGTCGGTCAGTGTGGCGCGCACCCTTCGTACCAGCCGTTCGTCGATCCGCGCCGGCAGTGCGATACGCCGTGCCGGTTCCGACATCATCAGGTTCAACACCACGTCGGAACCGTCAAGTTGCTCGAAATCCGAGACCACTGCCGTCAGACCCGGATCCAACGCGTGCAACGTCGCAAAAGCCTTTAGAACCTCTAGCGCCGGGCCTTCCGCCATTCTAGTCGAGTCATCCGTCAGCTGCGCCTCGATCGTCAAGAGCGGTAGGTCGATGCCGCTATTCAGGGGATCGATGGGCAGCAGCATGCCGTCGGCGCGGACCGCCCGCATCTCGGGGGTGCCGACCAGTGCGACCGGCTCGACCTCACGTACCGTGATGCGAAGTGCACGCAAACCGGAACGACGGATCCGGGCCTCTTCGATCATCGGATGCTCTGTCAGGCGAAGCGCCTCGGCGGAAAAATCCTCCCAGACAGAGCGATCGCTTCCTATCCCCGTCAGCACCAGCAGCGAGTCCGGCGCCACCCAGCGGGTCCCAACGATTTCGACACGGTGCACGTCGAAGTAGCTCAGACTGGCCAGCAGTTGCTGTCCCCAAACCGCGGACGCCAACACCGCACCGACCAACGTGAGACCGACCAGATAAGCGATTCGTGGAAGCGCGCTCCGCCCCTTCATGACAGCGCTCCCAACTCGCGTAGTACGTCGTCGCTGAAGCCCCAGAACTGGATTTCCGGTTCCAAGGCGACGCCCGTCTCGCGCAAGACACGCCGGCGCGTCTCGGCCATTAGCTCGACGACATCGCGAGCACGCGCCCGGCCGAGATTCACGATGAAGTTGGCGTGCTTCGTCGACACCTGTGCATCACCTCGCCTCGCCCCGCGCATTCCGACTCGATCGACGAGTTTCCAGGCCGATGGCGCCGGTGGAGCGGGGTTCTTCCAAGTCGAGCCGCAAGTCGGCAGATCGTAGACCTGTGCCTCGAGCTTGGCCTCGCGCCGCTCGCGGTGTTCGCGCTCGATCCATTCGGCGTCGCCGGGTGGCGCCATGATCTCGGTCCAGAGGAATACCGCCTCCGGGTCGAGATCTATGCCGCGATATCTCGGACGCACATCATCGCGCCTCAGCCTCTCCCGCCGGCCGCTCGGCCACATGGCCTCAGCCCAGACCACGAGATCCCAAAGCCCCGTCTCCGCCGTGCCCGCGTTCATACGCAGTGCCCCGCCCACGCTGCCGGGCACCGCCTCGAGTATCCATAAGCCCTCCCGGGCCGCACGGCGCGCGGATTGAACGACGCTAGAAATCGGCGCTCCCGCGCCGCTGTGGATGGTGTCGGCTCGAAGCTCGAAGCGCTTGAACTCTCCCTCCAATACTATGACCGCGCAGCCCGGCCCATCGTCGGCGATCAGCAGATTCGCACCCTTCCCCAACACCCGCACCGACTGACCGTGGAGATCCGACAGCAACTCACGCAGCTCCGACTCGGAGTGCGCCCGCGCCAGCGCCGGCGCAGAACCGCCGATCTTCCAGCGTGTCAGATCGGCGAGCGGGACGTCACGCATCCACATCGCTCCCCTCAAGCTCGTCGATCACGGCATAGGCGACGCGCGTGATGTCGCCCGCGCCCATCGTCATGAAGACATCGCCAGCCGTCAGTTCCCGGCTCACGGCCTCGGTAAGCACCTTCAGACCGGGGACGAAGCGGACACGGTCGGCAGCGGCCGCGACCCGCGCCGCGGCGGCGACCAACTCGCCGGTGATGCCCGGGATCGGCTCTTCGCGCGCCGGGTAGATGTCTGTCACGAAGATCAGGTCGGCTCGTGCCAACGCCCTGCCGAATTCCTCGGCGAAAGCCTGCGTACGGCTGAACAGATGAGGCTGGAACGCGACGACCAACCGACGCGTCCCGAAGGCCTGTCGCGCCGTCTCGAGCGTAGCCGCGACCTCCGTGGGATGGTGTGCGTAGTCATCCAGCACATCGATACCGCCGACGGTCCCGATCGCTTGGAAGCGTCTCTCCACACCGGTAAAGCCAGCCAGCGACGGGGCGGCCGCCTGCGCATCTAGACCGAGCGCCAAGAGGACGCCGATCACGGCGAGCGCGTTTCTCACATTGTGCTGACCACGCAGGGCGAGCTCGAACTCGCCGAGCGCTTGGCCTCGCCAACGAGCCGAGAATCGCGTACCTCGGGCTTCATAGCTGATGGATTCGGCATGGAGCTCCGCGTCGTGGCTCGTCCCGTAGCCCAACCCCCTGGCGCCGGCGTGCACGAGGCAGCGACGCGCGCCAGGGTCATCGACGCAGGCGATCACGCGACCGAGCTCTGGGACGCGATCGACGAACTCATCGAATGCAGCCTCCATTTCCGCGAGCGTGACATAGGTATCGAGATGTTCGTGCTCGACCGAGGTGATCAGCGCGTAGTCGGGCTGCAGGGTGAGAAACGAGCGGTCGTACTCATCCGCCTCCACCACGAAGGTTCGGTTGGACCCGATGCGCGCGTTACCTCCCCAAGCATTCACGCGCCCACCTACCAGGGCGGTCGGATCGAGTCCACATGCCTCCAGCGCCAAGGCCACCAAAGCGGAGGTCGTCGTCTTGCCATGCGTGCCCGCCACGGCGACGAGCGTTCCCTCGTTAACCATGGCGCCCAGCGCCTCGCTTCGCTTCAACACCAGGAGGCCGCGCCGACGCGCCGCCTCCAGCTCGGGGTGGCCCGCCGGGACGGCCGCGGTGTGGACCAGCGCGGCAACCCGATCGACATGCTCAGGGCTGTGGCCCGCGTACACCGTGATACCCTTCTCCTCCAAGCCTCTCGTCGTCTCGTTCACCGTCTTGTCACAGCCGCTCACCGTGCCGCCCCGAGCCTGGAGCACCAGGGCGAGCCCGGCCATGCCGGCTCCGCCGACGCCCATCAAGTGAATCGGCGATCCACGCTGAGCCAACTCCGCCAGCCCCGATCGACTCACCGGTCCTCCATCAGGCGCCAGAGATCGGCCGCGATTTCGTCCGCCGCCCGCGGGTTGCCCCGCTCGCGGGATGCCTCCGCCATGCTGTCCAGAATCCAAGGCTCGTTCAAGAGCCTGACCAGGGTGCGCCACAGTCGACCCGGCTCCTCAACCAGCGTCGCCTCTTCCAGCACGATGGCCGCCCCATCGGCCTCCAGCGCGCGCGAGTTCCGACGCTGGTGGTCGGCGGCTGCATGCGGCAACGGCACGAGAATCGCCGGGACTCCCCAGGCGCACAGCTCCGAGAGTGCCAGAGCGCCTGCGCGAGAAATGGCGATGGACGTGATGGACAACGCCCATTCCATCCGAGCGATGTACGGAACGGTCCGCACAGCAACGCGATCACCCATCCTGCCGAGTTGACCCGTGACGCCGGCATGGTGCGCCGGCCCCGTGCTCCACAGTATCTGCACGTCGGGTGGCAGCGGGGGCAGTTCGCCGGCGTTCGCCGCCTCGACCGCCGCCAGCAGTGCCTGATTGATCGGCGCGGCCCCCTGGCTGCCGCCAACGATCAGCACCACCCGGCCAGGACCGAGCCCGAATTCGGCGCGTACCAATCCGGGACTTGGCCGCTCCTCCGGCCAGCGGATCGGATTCCCATGGATGTACACCTCGGCTTCCTCACCCGGCCACACGTAGTTCATGGCTTCCTCGTAACCCAGGTGAAGTTGATTGACATAGGGAGCCAACCAGCGAGTCGTGAGTCCCGGATAGCTGTTCTGTTCCTGAATCGCCACCGGCGATCCCACCGCGATTCCCCACGCCACCACGGGCCCCGCCGCGTAGCCGCCCGTGCCGACCACCAAGTCCGGCCGATAGGAGTTGAACAGGCTGTGTAGCTCGCGGCCGCAACGAACGCCGGAAACCAGGAGACGCCAATTCCGCCACGGACGGCTGCGGTAAAGCGGCTCGAGTGGCAGTAGCCGATAAGGCAGTCCCTTGTCGGGCAGCACCCGCGCCTCCACCCCCCTTTGTGCTCCGACCAGCAAGACCTCGATCCCATCTCCCGCCAACCGTTTCAGTGCTTCGGCCAAGTTCAACGCCGGGTAGAGGTGGCCACCCGTACCTCCTCCAGCGATGATCACACGGCGTTCCACTTCGCTAAGTCCGCCAGCTTCCGATGTTCAGCAAGATTCCCACGGCAGCCAGTGAGACTACCAGGCTCGATCCGCCGTAGCTGATGAACGGCAGCGTAACGCCCGTCGTCGGCATCAAGCCCACACAAACGCACATGTGAATCAGCGCGCTGACGACCACCAGCGCGGTCAGGCCGACGGCAAGCAAGAAACCAAAAGCGTCCGGCGCTCGTCGCGCGACCTGCAGTCCGAAGTATCCGAAGACCGCTATGGCAAGCGTAATCGCCACCGAGCCGACCCAGCCCCATTCCTCCGCGATGATCGCGAATGCGAAATCGTTGTGAGGCTCCGGCAAGAAGTAGTAGTTTTGAGCGCTCTCTCCGTAACCGACCCCGAAGAGGCCCCCCGACCCCACGGCGATGAGCGCCTGCTTGAGCTGATAGCCGACGCCTTCCGGATCCGATCCGGCGTTCATGAATGACACCAGGCGGGCGAGACGATAGCTCGCGGTGCGGATCCATTCCCAAAACAGCGGCACGGAGAGCAGCCCCAGCAGTATGAAGTGGCCGATCCGCGCGCCGGCCGCGAACAATACTACACCGCACAACAGTCCAATCAGCGCCGCCGACGACAGGTCCGGTTGCAGCATGATCAGGAACGCCACGCACAAGTAGACAAGGGCGAACGCCGCCAGACCCCAGCGCAGGCTGCGAATGCGCTCGCCTTTCTTCGCAGCGAGCGCTGCCGCCCAGATCACCATCGCGAGCTTTGCCAGCTCGGAGGGCTGGAAACGGATCCCGAGGTCGATCCAACGGCGAGCGCCATTCCGCACCGGCGCGATCGACTCCGTCCCCGGCAGCACCAGCAGCAGCAATACCGCGAGCGTGCCCGCGATGAACGGCCACGCGAGTCGCGCGTAAACTCGGTAGTCAACGCGCGCCAGTACGTAGAGAGCGAGGAGACCGATCAATGCCTTGCTCGCCTGCTGGCGCAGGTAGTAGTGATCGGGAAGTCCCTGTTTTTGAGCCAGGAACGAGCTGGCGCTGTACACGGTGAGGAGACCGACCAACACCATGAATATGGTGACGGCCAACAGCACACCCGCGTCACGCCGGGCGCTTCCCGCAGCCGGGACGTAGGAATCGACGGTAACGGCCGAAGCGAGGTCTCTCACGCTACCTCTTGTCGCACAAGGTCCATGAATCGCTGGCCGCGCTCCTCATAGTCGCGGAACATGTCGAAGCTCGCGCAGGCTGGCGCGAGCAGAACTACATCGCCGGGTTCCGCCAAGTGCTCCGCGCGCTCGATCACAGCCTCGAATGGTCCGTCCTCCCTCACGAGGCGGACGTGCTGGCCCAGCTCGGCCTCCGCCTGTCTCGCGGTCTCACCGTAGGCGACCACCGCTCGCGCTCGTCCGCGCAGCGCCGGCAGCAGCCGCGCAAATGACTCGCCCTTGCCACGCCCCCCGAGCAGCAGCACTACAGGCCGGTCCAGCGATTCGAGCGCGACGCGCGTCGAGGCCACATTGGTGGCCTTCGAGTCGTTGATCCACAGCACCTCGTCCTTCTCGCCCACCGGCTGAAGCCGATGCGGCAACGGCTGGAATTCTCGCAATCCAGCTCGCACGGCATCGAGAGGCGCTTTGGCACAGATCGCAGCCAGGCTGCCGGCCAAGGCGTTCGCCACATTGTGGAGGCCCAAGAGCCGGAGCTCGGCACGATTCACCAGGTCGGCTGTCCAATCGGCTTGACGCACTACGAGCCGGCCATCCGGGGCCATCCCTGCTCCCGAGATCCCCGCCGGCGGCTCGGACGCCACCCAGAACCACTGCATCTCGCCGGCGCGGCCGTCGGCCACGCGCTGGACCTCGGGGTCCTCGCCGTTCAGGACCCAGCAGCTTTGCGCGTCCCCGTTCTCGAACAGCCGCGCTTTGTCCGCATAGTACCGTTCCACGCTGCCATGCCAGTCCAGATGGTCGGGACACAGGTTCAAGAACACGCCGATCGCCGGCTTGAAGCGATCAATGTACGCCAGCTGGAACGAGCTCACCTCGACGACCACCCACTCGTATTCCACCTCCACGTCAGCCGCGATCTCGGAGAGCGCTCGCCCGATGTTGCCCCCGATGCCGACTCGCGCTCCGGCCCGCTCGAGCATCGCGCCGATCCAAGCCGTCGTCGTCGTCTTGCCGTTCGTCCCCGTAATCGCGATCACCGGCGCATCCAAGAAGCCGTAGGCCAGTTCCAACTCGGAGACTACCCGGCGACCGCGAAGGGCGGGCGCCTGAAGGACGGCGGCAGCCGGCGGGATCCCCGGACTCACCACTATCGAGTCGCATCGCTCCAATTTGTCCACGTCGTGGCGTCCCAAGTCGATGTCGGCACCGAGGCTCCGCAGCGTTTCGGCCTGACGCCGCAGTTCCTCGCTATCCGACGTGTCGCTCGCATAGACGGACGCCCCCGCCCGCAGGAGCAGTCGCGTCGCCGCCCGACCGCTCCGTGCCAGCCCCAGCACCGCCACACGGGAGTCCGCCCACGCCGGAGTCGTCTTCATCGGACCTTCAGTGTGCTGAGAGCGATGAGCGAGCAGAGGACACCGACGATCCAGAAGCGAACGACGACCTTCGACTCCGACCAACCGAGCTGCTCGAAGTGATGATGGAGTGGCGCCATCCGGAAGACCCGGCGGCCCTGCCCGTACCGTTTTCGCGTGTACTTGAACCAAGACGTCTGCACGATGACCGATAGCGCTTCGGCAACGAACACGGCACCGATGATCACCAGCAAGAACTCGCCCTTGATCAATACGGCCACGGCACCGAGCGCTCCGCCCAACGCCAGCGATCCGGTGTCGCCCATGAACACGTCGGCCGGATGGCTGTTGAACCAAAGAAACCCGAGGGCCCCTCCGGCGAGCGCGGAGCAGAACACGGTAAGCTCTCCGACGCCCGGCAGATAGAACAGCCCCAAGTAGGCAGACGCGTCTACCCGGCCGATCAAGTAAGCGAAGAGGCCGAACGTGGCGCCGGCGATGGCGCAGAGTCCGGCCGCCAGTCCGTCGAGCCCGTCCGTGAGGTTCACGGCGTTGGCGCTTCCACTCAGGACGATTGCGACGAACGGAATAAAGAACGGTGCCCATACCACGAGCCTAAGATCCTTGAAGAAAGGCAGGCTAGTGTGGTTCGCGGGATATGCGCTGAGTGGGTACTTCCACAGCAGAAATCCGAGCAGTAAGCCCAGGGCGATCTGTCCAACGAGCTTGTAGCGCGCCACGAGACCCCGCGACTCCCGCTGAACGACCTTCAGATAGTCGTCCGCAAACCCCAAAGCGCCACAAGCCGCGGTTACGCCCAGAGCGATGAGGACATAGGCATCGTCCAGACGCGCCCACA
>JASFLD010000034.1:0-14971 GCA_050118275.1 Gemmatimonadales bacterium | reverse complement strand
CGGCACCCGCGACATGAAGCGAGGGCATCCCCCGCTCCCGACCGGCACCCGCGACGGCAACGGGCGGCCGGGCCTGACGCAGCGCGTCCGGCGCCAGATCCGGCACGAGCTCGCGGTCATCGAGCGCCTCGATCTGGCCGGGTACTTTCTCACTGTCTGGGACATCGTCCGCTTTGCCCGACGGCGGGGCATCCTGTTGCAGGGCAGGGGGTCTGCGGCCAACTCCTGCGTCTGTTATTGTCTGGGAATCACGGCGGTGGATCCCATCAAGTTCGAGCTCTTGTTCGAGCGTTTCCTGTCGGAAGAGCGGGGTGGGGCGCCCGACATCGATCTCGACATCGAGCACGAGCGGCGCGAGGAGGTCCTCCAGTACGTTTATCAAAAGTACGACCGTCAGCACGCAGCGATGGTCTGCGAGGCGATCACGTACCGCGGCCGTTCCGCTGTGCGCGACGCCGCTCGCGTGCTCGGTTTTTCCACCGATGTCGCCGATCGTTTGGCCTCGGAGGCGGACCGACGCGAGGCGGCGGAGGCAGCCGACGCCCTGGAGAAGGGTGGACTGACCACCTGCGGTCTCGACCCAACGGACCGTCGCGTACAGGCGTTGATCCACGTCGTGCGCGGTCTCGACCAGCTGCCACGTCACCGCTCGATCCATGTCGGCGGCTTCGTGCTGGCGGAGGGCGCGTTGTCCCGGGTCGTGCCCATCGAGCCGGCATCGATGAAGGACCGCACCGTCATCCAATGGGACAAGGATGATCTCGAATCCGCCGGCCTGATCAAGATCGACCTGTTGGGCCTGGGTATGTTGACCTGCCTGGCGAAGGCAATCCGCTACATCCGGGAGACCCGCGGGATCACCATCGACCTGGCCGACCTGCCGGCAGCCGACCGTGGGGTCTACGAGATGATCCAGGCGGCGGACACGGTGGGTGTTTTCCAGATCGAGAGCCGGGCGCAGATGAACTCGTTGCCGCGTCTCAAGCCCGAGAACTTCTACGATCTGGTGGTCCAGGTGGCGCTCATCCGGCCGGGTCCCATCCAGGGCGAGATGGTGCATCCGTATGTGCGCCGCCGGCGCGGCGAAGAACCGGTGACCTATCTGCACCCTGATCTCGAGCCGATTCTTGCACGGACCCTGGGCGTGCCGTTGTTTCAGGAACAGGGAATGAAGGTGGCGGTGGCGATGGCCGGGTTCACGCCTGGACAAGCCGATGCGTTGCGCCGGGCGATGGGGTTCAAGCGTTCGAAGGAGGCGATGGCGCTGATCGAACCGGCGCTGCGCCGGGGGATGACGGAGCGTGGCATCGCGGCGGAGGTGCAGGAGTGCATCGTCAAACAGCTGACGGCGTTCGCCAACTACGGTTTCCCGGAAAGTCACTCGGCGTCGTTCGCGCTCCTCGTCTACGCATCGGCCTATCTCAAGCGTTACTACACGCCGGAGTTCTTCTGCGCGCTGCTCAATTCGCAGCCGATGGGATTCTATGCGCCGGGGACGCTGGTACAGGACGCGCGCCGCCACGGCGTCGCGGTGCGGCCGGTCGACCTCGCTCGCTCGAGCTGGGATTGCACGTTGGAGCCCGTCGAGGAGGATGGGGGGACGGAGGTTTGCCCCGTTTCGTCTCATGCGGCGCACCACGATGGCGACCTCGACCACCAAGAGGAGGCGGCCGATCCTGGAGCGGGCTTTTCACCGACCGACACCCGCGACACGAGGCGAGGAACTTCCGCCGCACTCGACCGTCCAACGCGTCCTCCCGCCCTGCGAATCGGCTTACGCTACATCCGTGGCCTGGGCTCCGGGGCGCAGGAGAAACTTCGGGCGGCGTGGGAGGTTGGTGGACCGTTCCAGAGCGTGGAGGATGTCGTGCGGCGTTCGGGGTTGGGGCTGCCGGCGCTCAAGGTGCTAGCGGAAGCGGGAGCCTTCGATACGCTGTGGGGTTCCGGTCGCCGCTCCGCGCTCTGGGAAGTGCTCGGGCGGTTGAGCGACAAGCCTCTCGCGCCGGTGGAGCGAAGCGATGCCGCGGCGCATTCCCGGCGGACCCGATTTGAGGAGATGAAGCGACCGGAATTGATCGCTGCCGATTATATGACCACCGGACTGTGTACCCACGGCCATCCCATGGAGTATCTGAGAGCGACGCTCCGCGAGAACGGCGTGCTCTCGGCGGAGGAGCTGCGGACTATCAGGAGCGGCCGGCGCGTGAGAGTGGCGGGCGTGGTCATCTGCCGGCAACGACCGGGAACGGCGAAGGGCGTCTGCTTCATCACGTTGGAAGATGAGACCGGCTTCTCAAACTTCGTGGTCTATGCGGATCTGTTCCAGCGCTATCGCCGCACGATCGTGGGCTCACCCGTGCTGTTGATCGAGGGGATCGTCCAGAACGAGCAAGATGTGGTCAACGTGCAGGCGCACCGGATCACGGCGGTCGCGCCGACGGCGGGCGCCGGTGTCATCGAGAGCCACGACTTTCACTAATCTCGCGCAACGAGGAGGATCACGATGACGAGCAGGACGTCATACTCGTGATCGTGGTCGTCACTGACGGTCCGGCTGGATCTGCTTTCGCGATGCTCGGCCGTGCGTTAACTTCTCCGTCCGCACCCCCAGTCTCCACATGTCTTTCGGCGCCCGAAGGCTGCGAATCAGGCTATTGCCGCGGCTGGAGTCTGGGTGACCTGGCGCAGTTCGCATCGACCGAAGCGAGTGAGTGAAAAGATGGGAATATCCCGTGCGCGATGGCTTGTTTGCCTGGTCGGATTGGCTTGGCCGCTGGCTGCGGTCGCCCAGGAGGCGGAGAACAGCTGCACGGCGTGTCACGGCGTGCTCGGCGACGAGCGATTGTCCGGTCCAGTCGAACAGATGGCGGCCGACATCCACTCCGAAAAGGGCTTCAGTTGCGTGGCCTGTCATGGCGGTGACGCGACGGACGCCGGGCTATCGGCGATGGACCCGGCGCGTGGTTTCATCGGGGTGCCGGAGGGTCGCCAGATCATCGAGGTGTGCGGCCATTGTCATTCGGACGCCCAGTTCATGAAGCAGTACAACCCGTCTGTACGCGTCGACCAGGTGACCGAGTACTACACCTCGGTACACGGCCAGCGGCTTCGACAGCAGAACGACCCGCGGGTCGCCACCTGCGCCGATTGTCACCCCGCACATTCCATCATGCCGCCCTCGAACCCGAAATCGAGTGTGAGCCCGCTCAACGTCGTGGAGACTTGCGGCCGCTGTCACGCGGATGCCGAGTACATGGAGCCATATGCCATTCCGACCGACCAGAAGGAAAAGTACGAGAGGAGTATCCACTGGGAGAAGATGTCGGTCGAAGGCGACCTCTCAGCGCCCACCTGCAATGACTGCCACGGTAACCACGGCGCGGCGCCGCCGGGGATCGGATGGGTCGGCAATGTCTGCGGTCAGTGTCACGCCGTGATTGCGGATCGCTTCGCGGGAAGCTTCCATTCCGGCGTGCTGGCCAGGCTCGGACGGCCGGGATGCGCGACCTGTCACGGCAACCACGAAATCGTGGCGGTAAGCGACACACTGCTAGGCGTCGGTCAAGGGACGGTCTGCGGAATGTGTCACGTCGAGTCGGATCCCGGCGGCGACGTGGCCACGTCGATGCGCACCTACATCGATTCACTGACGGCGCAGTATGAGGCGGCGGATTCCATCTTGGAGAGTGCCGAGCAGGCGGGTATGGAAGTCAGCCAGGCCCAGTTCAGCTTGAACGATGCGAGGACGTCGCTGATCAGCGCCCGCAACGCGGTTCACGGTTTCGCGGCGGATACGGTGCGAAAGGAAGTCGATGCAGGCCTGGAGATCACTTCGGCAGCCTACGAGCGCGGCGTGCAGGCGATGAAAGACCTGCGCTTCCGGCGAACGGGGCTGACGGTGTCGGTAGTGATAATCATCGCGCTCATCGTGGGACTCGTGCTGAAGATCCGGCAAGTCGAGCGACGACCGCGAGCGACCACCCAGAGCTAGAACCCACGGAGGGGGGTGCTATGGCAGAGAAGGGAGCCAAACCAGGACAGAGCCGGCGAGGCTTCGTCAACTGGCTTCTCGGCACGAGCGTCGGGGGGCTGCTGCTCGCCGTGCTCTATCCCGTAGGTCGCTACCTGATCCCGCCCGAGTCGGGCGAATCGGCGGCGGCGACGGTGACCCTCTCGGTCAAGCCTGAGGACATCGCGCCGAACTCGGGTCAAATATTCAAATATGGCAATCAACCTGGAATCATCCTGCGCACGCCGGCCGGCGAGCTGCGCGCCTTCTCGGCGACGTGCACGCATCTCGGCTGCATCGTGCAGTACAGAAACGATATCAGCGGCATATGGTGCGCGTGTCACAACGGGCATTTCGATTTGAATGGCCGGAACATCTCGGGACCGCCGCCCAAGCCGCTGGAGGAGTTCGCGGTGAACGTGCGCGGTGACCAGATCGTCATCAGCAGGGACGCCTGAGTATGGACACGGACAAGCGGCGGTTCGGCGGCCTGTGGAACTGGCTCGACGAACGACTCGACCTGTCGGCGGTGGGGAAGATCGCCAAGAAGAAGGATGTGCCGGTACATCGCCACACGATCTGGTACTACCTGGGTGGTATGACTCTGTTTCTCTTCCTGATCCAGATCGCGACGGGTATCCTGCTTCTCTTCTATTACAGGCCGAGCGCGCAAGATGCTTACGAGTCGGTCCAGTTCTTGATGGCCGAAGTGGAGTTCGGCTGGCTCGTCCGCTCGATACACGCCTGGTCGGCCAACCTGATGATCTTCACGGCCTTTCTGCACCTGTTCAGCGTCATGCTTCTGAGAGCTTACCGGAAGCCGCGCGAGGTGACATGGATGTCAGGCGTGGCGCTTCTCGGGTTGGCGATGGCCTTCGGCTTCACCGGCTACCTGCTGCCGTGGAACGAGCTGGCTTACTTTGCGACGCGAGTGGGAACCCAGATCGTCGACGTCGTCCCATTGATCGGCTCGTTCGCTGGGGAAGTGCTGCGGGGCGGTAGCGATGTCACGGGTGCGACGCTGACGCGCTTCTACGCTTTCCACGTGGCCGTGCTGCCGATGGTCGCCACCTTCTTCCTCGGCTTACATCTCTTCATGGTACAGAAGCACGGGATGAGCGTGCCGCCCGATGTGGAGCGATCGCGCGGCACGAGGCGCAACATGCCGTTCTTCCCGAATTTCCTGCTTCGCGACCTGGTCGGCTGGCTGGCCGCATTGGTGGTACTGGCCACCCTGGCCGCCTTCTTCCCGGCCGAGTTGGGTGTGAAGGCGGACCCGTTCGCGCCGGCGCCCATCGGCATCAAGCCCGAGTGGTACTTCATGTTCATGTTTCAGACGTTGAAGTACCTGCCGGCTCACATCCTCTGGATCGAAGGCGAGGTGGTGGGCATCATCGGGTTCATGCTGGGCGGATTGGCGTTGTTGCTGGTGCCCTTATTGGAACGTCGGTCGGCACGTGGTGAGCCGAACCCGGCGGTGACCTGGATCGTGGCCGCGATCATCGCCTACATGATCGTATTGACCTACCTCGGTTACACCGTCAACCCGGCGGCCTGAACGCGACGGTGGCCACGTCCCGGAGACGTGGCCACCGCACTAACTGGCGGTGCGCGGCGACCGCGCTCAGCCCGTTCCCGGCAGCCGCGCTTCGGCCTCGGGCCAGGGCGGCAGTATCTTCACCAACACCCAGAGGATGATGAACGGAAGGATCAGCAGAGCTCCTGCCACCAACAGACCCTCGATGCCCAGCAGTTCCAGCTTGTAGACCGTCAGCCCGCGCAGACTCTTCGAGAAGAGCTGACCGCCGATCACCACGTTCCAGCGGATGCTGAATATCCCGATCTGCACCAGGACCGCGCAGCCGAGATAGAGGAGGCGCCTCAGTTCATCGGGGACCTTCAACACGCTCTCTTTGCTCAAGGCTGGCGCGGTGAGGCCGAGGATGACGAGGGGCAGCAGGGTCCCGAGGACCACCTGTAACACGATCAAACTGATGAACAGACGGCTCTCGATCAGCTGGGTTAGTATCCCGATCGATTCCTCCGATTCGTACAGGCGGTGGATGAAGTCGAGCATCTCCAGCGACACGTCTACCACCATGGCGTAGAAGAGGAAAGCCGCCAGCTTGTCGGCGCTGCGCATTTCGACGGGCTTCCAGCGCAGCATGCTGGAGATCATGTAGATGATCAGGACGAGCGCGATACCGGAGACGATGGCCGAGAAAAGGAAGACGACCGGCATCAGGACGCTGCTCCACCACGGGTTGGCCTTCACCGAACCGAAGATGAAACCGACGTATCCGTGCAGCAGGAACGCGGAGGGGATACCGATGATCGTGATCCAACGTCCGGCGCGTTCGTCGAACCTGAGCGACCGCTCCGAGAGGTCCGTGGCACCGAGCGTCAAAACGTAGTGGACCCAGCGCCTCCATCCCTTCTCCTGCCGGTACCAGAGCACCAGGTCCTTTCGATAGTCGAACCAGATTTCGAGCAGGAGGACCACCATGAGGTACCAGGCGTAGACGAAGCCGAACATCGCCATCGCCGACTGACGGTTTGGCGTGAGGAAGATCTCGTAGGCGCGCAGCGGCTGACCGAGGTGGGCCAGCAACGGCAGCGGCGCGACCAGCAGAAATGCGAGCGCGGTCAGCAGCGCCAGGCGGTAGGTAGGCTGGACCTCTTTCACGTTGAACACCCGCTCCAGCGAGGCGAGGATGAAAGCGCCAGCTACGAGGCCGGTCACATAGGGGTAGACCACGACGAGTATCCCCCAGTGCAGCTCGAACTCGTTCGGGTAGATGAAACCCTGCATCGGTTACCTCACTTCGCCGTCGAGGTTCGCGTAGTAGACTTTCGGCTTCGTATTGAGGTGAGGCTTGAGCACCTGGATGTCGTTGAAGCGCATGAAGCGCGCGAGCGGAGTGGGGCGGTGCTCCACTTCGCCGAAGATCCGCGCGCCCGTTGGACATACCTCGACACAGGCCGGCACCAGCCCTTCCACCAGTCGGTGGTAGCAGAAGGTGCACTTCGCCGCCACGTGCTTCTCGGGATGTAGCCAACGAGCGCCGTACGGGCACGCCTGAATGCAGTAACGACAGCCGATGCAATAGTCTTCATCGACCAGTACCGCCCCGTCCTCGGTCGTGAACGTCGCCCCTACCGGACAGACCTGAACACAGGGCGCTTCCGCGCAGTGGTTGCACAACTTCGGCACGAAGAACGTGCGACGGACGGCGCCGCCCTGGCCGATCTCCGCTGGGAAACCGTCTATCCCGCCGTTGGGGCTCTGCACCTCGACGCTGTCGTCAGTGCGTATTACGTAGCGCTCGATCCAGGTGTTGAAGTGGTGTGAATCGAACGGCACGTCGTTCTCCGTTTTGCAGGCCACCGCGCACTGGCCGCAGCCGATGCACTTGTTGACGTCAATGCCCATACCATACAGATGCTCGCTGGCGACGTACTCGTCCGTACCCGAACCTTGGGCCTCGAGCATCGGAACGCGCACGACGCCGAACAAGACGGGTGCCGCCAGCCCGCATTTCTTCAAGAACTCGCGGCGGTCGAATGGCTTGCTCTCGGCCGCCGAAGCGGTGTCAGCCGGGCTTCGAATATCCTTCGCCATCATGAAGTCTCCGGGAAGTGGGGATAGTGGCACTGCCAGCATAGGTAGCGCGGATTGTGGGTGCGGAGATTGATCCGCGGTATCTGGCGCGGGCTGTCCGCGTCCTCGGCGTGACAGCCGCCACAGAAGCTCCGCTGCGTCGGTTTGCCGGGTCGAACCGAACGGGGATTGGCTCTATGCTCTTCGGGAGCGTCGTGACAGGTGGTGCACTCGAGCACCGCATGGTGTGAAACCGCTTTCTGGCTGGCGATCTGTCCGTGACAGGCGTCGCAGGAATTCGGCACCACGGGTGGAACGGGAGCGTGTGGGTCGTGACAGGTGGTGCACGGGATGCGCGGGTTGTGCATCACGGGATCTATTTGCGCGAATCCGGTCGGCCGACTGGGATTGTAGGTGTGACAGCGCGGACAAAAATCACGCTCTCGCGGGATCGTCGGCTTGACTTCCATCGGGTTCGCCACGTGTGGCGCGGCCGGCCCATGACAGTTCTCGCAGGCCACGCCCCGGTGGTTGCCGGCGAGCCGTTTTTCCATCAACGCCGTATGACAGAGCGCACACTCCTGCTGCCCGGCATACTTCTTCGGGTGCGCGACGATCGTGTCGATCGCGGCCGCCCGATAATGCCCGATCTCGCCGAAGGTCTCGGGCACCAGGAAGTGACGCGCAACGAGGAGGGCGACGATCGCGAGCAGGAACACCACCGCGAGTCGCGGAACCTGTTGGGGCAGTTTGGTGCCCCAGAATTCGGGTAGTTTGGTCATGGGCATGTGTGGTTAGTAAGACGGCCGTGAGAGCTTTGCCAGGCGCCATGGGGCAAGAAGGATGCCGGGTTCCATGCAGGCGGGCTTTAGCCGAGCGCCAGACAACTGTGGAATGCCAACCGGGCGAATCACCGCAGCCGGTGGTGGCCGGTTGTCACGTTACGGGGCGAAATGTCGATTGATTCTCGGAATCATTATTGTCATTCCCGCTGGGATACCAGCGGCGGCCGCGAACTTCGTCAGCCGCCGTTCGGCGGCGGCATGGTGTGGCAGAGATGGCAAGCGGCCGGCGCGTTATGCTCGACTTTGTCGGCGTGGCAGACGGTGCAGACCTCGCGCGTCCACTCTGTAATGAATGCGGCACCTTCGCCGTGACAGATGGTGCAGTCGTTGTGAGCGGCCGCCGGGTGGATCTGCTTGACGCCGCCGCGGTGACAGTTCAGACACGAGTTCTCGGGCTGGTGGTGGATCAGGTGACAGTTCATGCAATCCAGACGTGCGGCGCTCATCGTCGGGGCCTTGTGACAACCGGCGCAGGAAAGGCCGGCGCTCGTGTGCGCCGAATGCGGGAAGTCGCCGATCTCGGTTGGAATCGGTCGAGTGGGCGCACCGCCGGGTCCGGGGTGACATTGGGCGCAGTTGAGCGGTTCGATGGTGCGGTGGTGGCAGGCGGCGCAGCTCGACCGATCGGCCAGGGTGATCTGACCGTGCTCGTCCAGTGGCGTATGACACTCGGTACAAGCGAGACCGGAGCGGAGGACGTGTGGCTCGTGGTCGAAGCGAGCCCCAGAAAACGTTCCGGCCTGCTCGCCGATATCGACGTGGCACTGGAGACAGACGTTCTTGCCGATTGACGGGCCGAGATCGAGGCTGGGAACCGAGTAGGAGAGCTGAGCGACCTGTGTGGCCTCGCGGGTGAGTTCGACGGCGGCCCGCAGTAGCTGATCGGCGTAGGCGATATTGTGCGCGCCCTTGCCCCGCTCGACGAAATTGATGTTCTCCCGAGCCAGGCGGAGCAGGCTGTCGGCGGCGGCGCGTTGTCTCAGCGGCGCGCCGCCCAGAGTTTGACTAGCGTCGGACACGACCGTGCTCACCAGCTCGCGGCGGCGATCGATCTCCTCCTGCCAGGAGGGGAGGATATTCGCATAGCGGACACCGTGACACGACATGCACGTCGCTTCGCCGGCGCGGTTGACCTGCTCGTGCCCCTGGATGTCGGCGGGGATCCCGTGACAGCTCTGGCAAGAGACACGGGCGAGGAACATCGAGCTCGGCATGTTGTCGGTCTTGTGCCCGCCCAGTCCGGCGTACATGTCACGCTGATCCTGATGGACGCGCTGGTGACAAGCGTCGCAGTCCAAGTCGAACGTCTGGGACAGGCCCACGACCCTGTGCAGGATCGGTGTGTGACACTGGGTGCACTCGACGTTGTGGATGGCGATGTGCACCTGGTGCACCAGCGTCGTGTTCTCGACTTCTTGGATGCGCTCGGGCTCGTTGTGGCAGTTGAAGCAGCGCTGCTGTCCGACTTCGCCGGTGCCGCTCGTGACCGACTCGTGACAACCGACGCACGAGACCAGGTTCTCGACATACTCGTGGTGATCCACCACAAAGCCCGCCTCCGAGCGAACGCGGGGCGGGTTTGGGTGACACCCCAGACAGCCGGCCAGCGGCTGGCCGGCGGGGCGATCCTTGAAGTGGCACAGGTAGCAGGTGACCGAGGTCACCCTGAGGTGGGCGGCGCCGATCTCGACGCCATCGACGGTCAACGGGCTCCCCTGAACTATCTGCGAGTGACAGCTCGTGCAACGCAGCCGCTTGCCGCGACGCAGCTCTCCGAGATGATGCGAATGGTCGAAGCGGACCCCTTCATAATCGAGCTCGCCTTCCAGTTCGCGTTCGGTATGGCAGCCGGAGCGGAGGCACGCGGCATCCTCGACCTCGGCCCAGGGCTTCATCCCGTAGGCGCCGGTGACGTACTTCACCACCTGATTGGCGGCTTGAAGCTTGCCCATCGCCTCAGCCTTGATGCCGGGCGCGTAGTGGCACTCGATGCACTTGACCGTGTTGTGCGAGGACGTGGCCCAGGAGTCGTAATAGGGCTGCATGATGTGGCAGTTCGTACAGAAGCTGGGCTGGCCGCTGTATTCGATGAAGCCGACGGTGCCGATCGCCATCAGGATGACGAGCAGAATCCCGACTTGAATAGCGATCTTCAGCGGGCGCGAGAACCTATCGATAAAGCCTTTGCGACGAGCCATGCTGTCAGGATTCCCTTCCCGATAGACCACGCAGCTTGAACCAGGCCAGCACCAGCACCGACAGCGCCAGGAACCACACAGGGATCAGGATCAGCTTGTGCTCCCACCGTTCTTCCGCAGCGACCTCTTCCACGGTTCGGATGTCGCGCGCGATGGAGGTAAGCTCGAGGGTGAGATCCTCGAGACGCTCGAGATCCATGTTGTGTTGGATCTCGGCGATCTGTGCGTACGCCGTCAGTGCCGCCTTGTAGCGAAACTCGACATCGGTTGTTCGCCGACCGGCGCGCATCAGACCGTTGATCGCCTCTCTGGCCGAAGTCAGTTCCTCGGTCGTGTAGCTGACTTCATCCTGAATCTCGAGCCCCAACGCTGCCGCCTGTCCGTCCGCCGGATGACAGTTCGTGCAGGTCGCCGCAATCTCGTCCGGGGCCACCCGCTCGGTGCCATGGTTCGAGTGGCAGGCGGTGCAACCCGGTATGTCTCCGGCGCGAGCCGCTTCGCCGTGCGGCCCGGCGTCGAAGGCACGCCTCACCAGCACGTGGCACTGACCACAGACGTTCGCTATCTGCGTCACGCGCGGTGGCAGCGCGGCGTGCGATCCGTGGCAGTCTATACACGTGGGCGCCGCGAAGTTCTCCCGCTGGAAGATCTGCAGGCCGTGGGCGCTCTGCTTGTATCGCGTCACCTGATCCGTAGACAGCCCATAGGATGCCATCAGGGCTTCGTCCTCATGGCAGCGGGCGCAGGTGCGGACGATGTTCGTCGGATACACGCTGCTACGTGCATCGTTCGGCGGCAGAATCGTGTGGGCATCGTGGCAGTCCGTGCAGGTCGGCGCATTGAAGTCGTTTTCCTCCAGCAGCAGCTGGCCGTGACGGCTCGTACGATACTCCGCCAACTGTCCCACCGGCAGCCCATACTGCCGCATCAAGTTCGGATCCGAGTGGCACCCCGAACAAAGCTCGATGATTCCCAGCTTGTCGGGCACGCCGATGAAGCTGGGGCCACTGTGCGCCGGGCCTTGCTCGAAGGCGGTCGGATCGCCTCCGTGACAATCATCACAGTGAATGCCGCGCTCCGAATGGACGCCGAGCAGGAAGGCGCGCCGGTGCTCTGTGTGGCACACGACGCAGGTGTACTCGGGATCGATCTGGAAATCGCGTTGTTGAGACGGGCCAAGCGGTGCCGCGAGCGGCACACCCTCTCCCTGGCCACCCGCCAAGGAAACCGCGATCGATACGAACAGAGATAGGCAGTTGTTCACGGCTTCGATCCCCCTGTCTTACTGCTGCTCTTCGACTGCGGACTCTGGCCCGGACGGTTCCGGTTCCGGAGCCGGCGGCTCGACCTGTTCCGTCGGGTTGCCGGGGCGTAGATCGACGCCGGGCTCGACCGATGTGAGTTGGCGCCCCGCGACCCAGAGAATGAAGAATCCACCGAAGAACAGAATGCCCAGCGCCACGGCCAGGGGACGACGTCGTGGCCTGCGCTCGGCGCTGCGATCGAACAGCGGCAATGCCATCAGAACGATGCCCAGCGCCGTGAACACCCAGAAACCCCATACACCCAGGTAACGGATCAATGCCAGCGACACATCCACGACCACCCAGGTCGACAAGATCTCGCTCGGCAGCTCGAACGGACTGGCCGGGTCGCCGACGGGGCGAGGGAAGAGAGCGGCCAGACTGAAGGTCACCGCCAGCACCAGCACGCCAACGCTGAACGAACGGAGGAGGTGGTTCGGCCAGAAGGGGACGCCTTCTCGGTCGCTCACCTCTCCATCGGTCGGTGGAGCGATCCCGTGTTTCCGTACGAGGACGAAGTGGAAGATGATCAACGCGAAGGCGATCCAGGGGAGCACGATGACGTGCCAGGCGAAGAAGCGGCCCAGCGTGGCGCCGGAGACCACCACGTCGCCGCGGAAGAGGTCGACCAACAGGCCCGCCAGGGGAGCGGAGGAAACGGCTTCGAGCACTTCGGTCACGGTCCAGTAGGCCCACTGATCCCAGGGCAGCAGGTAGCCCGTCGCGCCGAAGGCGAGGACGATGAACAGCAGCAGCAGTCCGACGAGCCAATTGGTCTCCCGCGGCGGCTTGTAGGCGGCGGCGAAGAACACGCGTGCCATGTGGGCCAGCACCGCCACGATGATCAAGTTGGCCGACCAGACGTGCAGGTCGCGGACCAACCAGCCCATCGGCACCTCGGACACGATGTACTGGATACTGGGATAGGCCTCCTGCGGCGATGGCCGATAGTAGAACGAGAGGAGCACTCCCGTCACGACCAGAACCATGAACAGCAGATAGGTGATGCCCCCGAACGCGTGACGCCACGTGACGTATGGGGCCAAGCGATAGCGTAGTGACTTCCGGAGCGCCTGGTCGATCGGCAACTGACGGTCGATAGGGCCGTAGAGAAGCCCGAAGAAGCGAGCTACCCCCAGGATACTCGCATCGGTGCTCGCCTTGAGATCGGCCCAGACGCTGGCCAGCCAGCTCCGCAGTGGTTTGCTTCGCGGATCGTTCACCGTCTTCCTTCCGACACGTAGATGACACCGTCTCGAATCGATACGGGGTACTGTTTTAGAGACCGGGTCGACAGACCGGAGACGACCGCGCCGCGCAGGTCGTACACCTCGTAGCTGCAGGGCGAGGTCACGCGTAAGGCATCCGGATCCCAGCGGAGCAAGCAGTCGTCGGCGGGCGACGTCCCCTCGAGAGCGAAGTAACGGACCGAGTCGGCCCTGATCACGAGGATCGCCCGATCGCCCCAGTTGCGGACACGGCTCGATCCTACCGGGAAATCGCTTTCGGCGGCGACTCGGATAGCCGGCTGAAGTTCCGGATTGGAGAGCGGTTCGGCGGGCATCGCGTACAATCCGATGGCCAGGACCACCGCCGTGCAAATCAGTGCGATCACCCCGCCCAGCAGCAGCTCGCTGAAATCGATATTGGCCAACCTGCGCTGTTTCTGCATGACGATCACGTTCTTTTTGCTGAACCACCCGGGTTCATACATCGAAGGACTCGCCGGAGCGATGTGCCTGAAAGCGCGATCAAACTATCATTGGTTCGAGGGTCGGCGCCAGCGTGAGCGGGGTCAAGTGAAGCCGGGCCGTTCTCGTGGTGTGGCGCGGACTCCGCGTGGCTTTCGGCCGGCGGCGACTTGCCCCATCTTTCATACCGTATGAGACTCTCGCGCCTAATCGCCCTCTGCGCGGCTTTGGCCGTGCTGGCCGCCTGCAGCGACGAGCAGGTCAGCGGCACTGTGGTCGAGCCTCTCGTCGGACCACGTGTGGCGGAGTCGCTACTGGCGTTGGACGTAGAAAACGGTGTGCCGGTCGGCATCACCGACATATTTCGTCTGGGAGAGTTCGTCAATCTCTGGATTCACTGGGAGCGCCTGGATCCGCCGCACACCGTAGAAGTCGTATGGAAGGATCCAGTTTTTTCCTCGTTCGCGACCGATGTCGAGCTAACCGCGGACGTTTCGGAACAGGTTACGGTGTTTACCTTGGATTTGAGCGGACTCTCAGCGACGGGCCGCTGGGAGGTCGAGATATACCTGGACGACGAGTTCATGCGCAGCCACGCGTTTCTGGTCGTGGAAGGACTGTAGGGAGTCGCAGCGCGCATTGGGCGAGACGAGCGTTGACGGCGTATGCCAGGCCCGCCAGGCTGGGCCGGCTCAGCTGCACGATCCTTGCATATAAGCATCGTGGGGTAGTGTGGGGTTCGGTCCCGGATTCTCTTCGTGCCGCTGCGTGTCGGTTGGCCGGGGGGGTCCAGAGATTCTCAGTATTTGACATCCGGGGCGGCGATCAGAAAGATTTGAATTAGCGGTGGAGTCCACCAACTCGGCTTCGTCGGCTCGGAACTCTCGCGACTATGGCTCAAACTGATCTGCTCGGCATGGCGCTCGGCGCTTTCAGCCTGGCTCTCCTCCTGGCTGCCGCGACGATGTTCGTCCGTCTTCGGCTTCGCCACAAGGCTCCGCCATCCGACGGGTGGCTGACCGATGACATGGTCCAGCAGATCATCGATCTCGGAGTGCTCAGCGAGCGCCAGGTACCCGAGGACGCCCTCGACTTGGAGGAAGTCGCCAAAGAAGAAGAGCGGTTCTGGTCCGAGACCTGGGACGAGCCCGAGCGCTACTGGGAATAGCCCGCTCAAGCGTCCAGAATCGCGAAGATCTCTTCTTCGCCGGGAAAGCGTCCCAAGTTGTTCTTCGAGAAGATCAACTCTCCATCGCGACGGACCTCGAATACTCCTCCGCTTCCCGGTATCAGCTTGACCTCGATTTCGTCGTAACGCTCTTC
>JASFLD010000033.1:0-15005 GCA_050118275.1 Gemmatimonadales bacterium | reverse complement strand
TGGTTATCGGCGATCGTCCCTTCATCGTAGACACAGTGCGCCAATACCTGATCAGTGAGGGCTTCGACATCAGGTATCAGTTGCATCCGGTTGTTGTGGTCGACCGGGGGGACGACGGGCGGATCAACCGCATTCGAAGCTGGCGTGCCACCGGCACACGGACCTCGGTGATGTACACCGAATTCGAAGGCCAGTTCGACGATGCGGTTGCCGGGTCGCTGGAAGAAGGCATACGCATGTGTATGGAGGACCTGCGGCTTGCCACGGATGACTTTCCGGCGATGCTGGCCAAGACCGATGAGATTGCCGCGAAGCTCCGGGCGGAAGCCCGCCGCTCGCCGGATCGCACGGCCGAGATCGACGAAATCATCGCTTTCCTCAACTGGTTACGGGATGGGGGCTTCGTATTTCTCGGTTATCGCGAATATGACCTTGGCGAGGGGCCGGATGGTCGCCGGTGTGTGACGGTCGTGCGCGGCTCGGGTATGGGCATCCTGAGGCGCGAGGAGAGATCTGTGGCTTGGGAGCCGTTCCCGATCGACGAGCTGCCCGCGGAGATTCGCGGACGGGCTTTGCAAAGCTCCCTGCTCCTCGTGTCCAAGACGAACTCCGAGTCGCGGGTCCATCGTCGGGCGCGGATGGACTATATCGGCGTGAAGAAGCTGGATGTTGCCGGGCAGGTCGTCGGCGAGTGGCGCTTTCAGGGTTTATTTACTTGGCAGGCCTATGCGGAGAACGCGGTCAACATCCCGATTCTGCGACAGAAGCTGCGGCACATACTGGAAGAAGCGAACGTCCCGGAGGGGTCGCACGACTACAAGGCGATCGTCGCCATCTTCAACGACATGCCGTTGGAGGAGCTGTTCCTCGTCGACGGTGAGGGACTTCGCAAGGAAATCTTCGCAGTCATGGAGGCGGAGGACTCGGGCGACGTCCGCCTCGTCTTGACGACCGATGCGGCGGCGCGCGGCGTGAACGTCATGGTGATTTTGCCCAAGAGCAACTACACCGACGAGATTCGGGGTCGTCTGCGCGGAGAGATCGCCCGCGCATTGGGTGGCAACGTTCTCAGCGATCACCTGTCGATCGGTGCCGGGGACACCGCCCGGCTGCACTTCTATATCTCGGCCAGTCGGGAGCGCGTCGAGCGCGCTGATATCGCTGCCCTGAGAGAACTGGTCGGCTCGATCGTGCGGACATGGAAGCAGCGTCTGGCCGATGCGCTGGGCGAGCGTTACGATGCGACGACCGTGCGACAGTTGGCACGCACGTACTTCGATGCTTTCTCGGCGGCGTATCTGGCCACGGTGGACGTGGAGACGGCGGTCGAGGATATCGAACGCATGGAGTCCCTGCGCGTGACGGGGCTGATGCAGGTGACGCTCGGCGATCACAGTAACGGTGAGTTGGTCGCCAGCGACCTGCGTCTATTCGTCGGGCGAGGCGAGATGATCTTGGCCGACGCGATGCCCGTTTTGGAGAACCTTGGTCTGCGGGTCATCGAAGCAGATGCAATGGATGTCGGCGGGACGACGATCCACAGCTTCGTGGTTCAGGGCCCCCCCTCGCAGGAGCGCCTCCGGAGCGAGGAGGTCGGCCCGCGCGTTGCGGAATGCCTGCGAGCCATCGATCTGGGCAAGGCGGACAGCGATCCCTTCAATCGACTGGTCATCACGGCGCGACTGACGTGGCACCAGGTCGCGGTGCTCCGCGCCTATTCTGCCTACGCGTTCCAGATTGGAGCGGTGACGAGTCGGCGGGCCGCTCCCGATGCCCTGACAAACCATCCCGATGTCGCGCGAATACTATTCGAGGCATTCGCGCTGAAGTTCGATCCTGATTTCGAGGGAGCTCGCAACGAAGCGGTGAGAGCAGTGGAAGCACGGTTCCGGGATGCGCTGCAGTCCGTGGAGAGCATTGGTGATGATCTCACTCTGCGGCGCGTGTACAACCTGATCGATGCGACCGTGCGGACGAGCTACTTCCTCAACCTCAAGAAAGATCTGCCGCGTCTGACCTTCAAGTTCGATTGCGCACGGATCGAGCAGATGCCGCAACCGCGGCCAGCGCGAGAGATGTTCGTGCACGCGCCGCAGGTCGCCGGGCTGCATCTCCGCTTCGGTCCTGTAGCCCGAGGTGGTCTGCGCTGGAGCGAGCGTCCCGACGATTTCCGCACCGAGGTTCTGGGATTGGTAAGGACCCAACAGGTGAAGAACACCGTGATCGTACCCAGCGGTGCGAAGGGCGCCTTCTATGTCCGCAAGCCACCAGCCGACCGCAACGCGCTCGAGCCGGCGGTGCGCGAGAGCTACAGGCAATTCGTCAGCGGGTTACTCGATGTCACCGACAATATTTTGGACGGGACCGTCGTTCATCCAACCGATGTCGTGGTCTACGACGATGAGGATCCGTACCTGGTTGTAGCAGCCGACAAAGGGACGGCGACGTACTCGGACACGGCCAACGCAATTTCGGCGGAATACAACTTCTGGCTTGGTGACGCCTTTGCCTCCGGCGGCTCTCACGGATACGATCACAAAAAAGAGGCGATAACCGCCCGCGGCTCTTGGGAGTGCGTGCGCCATCTTTTCCGGGAGTTGGGACGCGACGTCAACTCGGAGCCCGTGACGGTCGTCGGAATCGGCGACATGAGTGGAGATGTGTTCGGCAATGGCATGCTTTTGAGTAGGACGATCCGGCTCCTCGCCGCCTTCGACCACCGGCACATATTCATCGATCCCGATCCCGACCCCGAGACGTCGTATTCCGAACGGGCTCGCCTCTTCCAGCTTCCGAGATCGAGTTGGCTCGATTACGATAGATCGCTCATTAGCGACGGCGGTGGCGTGTACCCGCGGGGCGCGAAGCTTATCGAGTTGTCGCCGCAAGCTCGCCGGGCGCTGGGAATCGAAGCCACGGCGCTGAATGGGCAAGCGCTGATTCAGGCCATACTCAAGTCGCCTGCCGATCTTCTGTGGAACGGTGGGATCGGCACCTACGTGAAGGCTTCGGACGAGACGCACGCCGATGTCGGTGACTCGACCAACGACGCGGTCCGTATCGACGCAAAAGATCTGCGTGTCAGAGTCATCGGCGAAGGTGGGAATCTGGGACTGACACAGCGGGCGCGGGTCGAATACGCGCTCGAGGGCGGACGCCTCAACACCGACGCAATCGACAACTCCGGCGGCGTCGACATGTCCGACCGCGAGGTCAATCTCAAGATTCTGCTTCGGCCTCTCGTCGAGCGCGGCGATCTTTCAGAGGACGGACGCAACGATCTGCTGGTCGAGTTGACGAACGATGTCTCCCAAAGAGTCCTGACTGCCAACCGGTCGCAGAGCCGTGCGCTGAGTCTCGAGCAGATCAGAGCCCGGGACCGGCTGAGCGATTTCCGGGACGCGTCGTACTATCTCGAGCAGCGCGGTGTGCTGAAGCGGAGCCTGGAGTACTTGCCCGGCTGGGGTCGGTTGCAGGCGCGTCAGGAGGTCGGCAAGAGCATGACGCGACCCGAATTGGCCGTGCTTCTGGCCTACAGCAAACTGTATCTGAAACGAGAGATCATCGCATCGACGTTGCCGGATGATCCGGCTCTCACCGGGCTTCTGCGCGGGTACTTCCCGGAATCGATCGTAGCGCACGTGACGACCGACGATCTCCGTGGCCATCGGCTACAGCGCGAGATCATCGCGACTGTCCTGGTAAATTGGTTGGTGGACTTGATGGGCAGCACCTTCCTGCCGCGCGTCGTTCGGGACACGGGCGCGTCGCCCGCGACCGTGGCACGCGGCTGGTACGTGGCAGCGGAGATCGCGGGCGTACGAGGCCTCCTGGAAGGTCTGGAGCGGAACCGTGCCAACCTGTCGGCCGAAGACGAGTATCACTGGTTGCTCGAGCTCGAAGGCATCCTCGAGCGTACCGTGAGATGGGCGCTCGAGAACATCCCGGAGGATGCGGAGGTCGGCACGGCGGTCACCCGATTCAAAGGGCCGGTGGCGGAATTGTGTGAGATACTGCCGAACATCATCCACGGCTCGCAACGTGCGCGCTTCGAGGAAGCGATGGACGAGTTGAAACGCAGTGGCGTGTCTGCCGGGGAGGCACAGCGGATTGCTGCACTGGGGTTTCTCGGCGAACTGATGGCGGTCACGCGAATTGCCGATGAGATTGGCCGCCCGGTCACCGAAGTGGGACGCGCTTTCTGCTCTCTCGCTGACCAGATCGACTTCGCCTTGCTGCGCGAGTTGTTGGAGATGGCGCCGGGTGAAAACGAGTGGGAGCAGAGGGCGGCGCAGGGACTCTTGCAGGACTTGGGACAAGCCCGCCGAAATCTGACGCTGGCCCTTTTGATGACTAATTGGCCGGAAGTCTCGATCGAGGATCAGCTTACCAGCTTCGGCGAACGCAATCGGGCTCGCCTGTCCGCGCTGCAGGAGACCGTGGCAAGCCTGCTCGATGAGGACGACATCGGGTTGGCGGCATTGACGGTGGCGACACGCGAGATCGTCAAGCAGGCCACATCGATTCTCGAGAACAACATCTGATTCAACGGCGGAGGCCGCATCCAAAGTGCCGGACCCGACTCATGTCGGCACGATATGGATTTCGCGTTTCTCAAGGTTCTAGCCTGCCGCGCAGCGGCGGCGGACAGGCTAGCGGACGGAGGTCTCATGCAGGGGCATAACGAAGAAATGTCGAACGGTTGGGATATCACCAGTCGCGTGATTCACTCTGCCACAGGCAGGGGCAAGTTCATAGGTCCCGGCGGCGGCGCGCCCGTCACCGCGCCGATCTGGCAGAGCTCGACGTTCGAGTTTCAAGAGCCCGAACAGGTGGCGGATGCCGCCACCGCGTCGCGTCCTGAGACGTTCTACACTCGGTACGGGAACCCGAATTTCACTGCAGTGCAGGATGCTGTTGCCGTATTGGAGGGCGGTGAGGCGGCGCTCGTGACTGGTTCCGGAATGGGCGCCATCATGCTGGTCTTCCTCAGCCTGATGCGCGCCGGTGAGCACGTGGTCGCTCAGAAGACTCACTACGTCGGCACGATGAAGGCTCTGGAGAATTGGCTTCCAAGGTACGGCATCGAGGTCACTCTCGTCGACCAGACCGACGTCCAAGCGTTCGAGACGGCGCTGCGGTCCCAGACGCGACTCATCTTCTTGGAAACGCCCACAAACCCAACGCTAGCGATGACCGATTTGGCGGCAATCGCCGCGCTGGCCCGAGCGCGCGGAATCACGACCTGCACGGACAACACATTCGCGACTCCGATCAATCAACGGCCGCTCGAGCACGGTATCGACCTCGTGGTACACAGCGCGACGAAGTACCTTGGCGGTCACAGCGACGTGACGGCCGGCGCGGTAGTCGGTGCGACAGGCCTGATCGAGTCTCTGTGGCACGGGCTGATAATCCACGGAATGATCTCGCATCCATTCGAGGCGTGGCTATTGGCGCGTGGCCTGCAGACTCTCCCGTTTCGCGTGGCACGGCAGAACAGCAATGCCATGGCCGTTGCGCAGGCGCTCGAAGCCGATCCGCGGGTGGAGCGAGTGTACTATCCGGGCTTGCGTTCACACCCCCAGCACGCGCTGGCGAATCGTCAGATGGACGGCTACGGAGGAATGGTGGTGTTCGAGTTGGCCGGCGGATTCGAGGCGGCTCGAGCGTTTACCGCCCGGCTGAAGCTGGCGCGCCGGGCGGTTAGTCTGGGCGGGACAGAAACGCTCGTCGTTCACGCGGCATCCATGATCCACGCGCGTCTGACGCCGGAGCAACGGGCGGAAGCCGGCATATCGGAGAACTTGATACGCGTCTCGATCGGTCTCGAGTCGCCCGGCGATATCATCGCCGATTTCGATCAAGCGCTGGGAGGATGAGCACGGGACCGCGCCGAGGGGCCGGTCCCGCGATGCCCTGCGCCCGAAGCTGGAGTCAGCGGCGGCGCTCCGCGTCCGCTTCCGTTTCGGTCGCCACCAATCTCCCTGTGGTTAGCTCGAGGACGAGCCGGTCCGCGTCATAGATCTCATCCAGAGCCTCGAGCATGCCGCGAACATCCACGGCCACGGCCCGGTTTTGGCTTGGATCGTAGATGTAATCTCCGGGCAGACTCTCGATGTTGCCGTCGAAGACTAGACCAACGGCCTGCAGGTCCGTGTTGACGACCGGTGAACCTGAGTTCCCACCGATTATGTCCGCGGTGAGCACGAAATTCAGCGGTGTCGAAAGGTCGAAGGCCTGCGGCGGTTCGAGCCACGCGGCGGGTAGTTCCCAATCGCTGCCGGGCCCGAACGAGTAGAAGCGGTCGTACATGCCATAGTACGTCGTGTAGTACGGAGCCACCGTGCCGTTGTAGTCGTAGCCGCGCGCCACGCCATCGGCGATGCGGAGTGAGAAGGTTGCATCGGGTGGAAAGCGTGTGCCGTAGACTTCGAATCGCGCGCGCCCCAGTTCCGTGGCAATCGCTTCCTCTTCCTGCTCCAGTTTCTGCATCGTGACTTGGAAGTTGGCGAACTCCTGGATGAATGACCCCACCAGTTGGAGGCCGGGGTCGCTCAGGGCCAACGTGCCGGCTTCGAGTGCCTCGGCGGTGCTTGCCGAATCGGAGAGGACCGACTGGGAGAGCAGGCTGTCGGCGGCCTCCGCAGGGGAAAGGCCACTCATGATTCTCAACACGGTCGGACTGGCTTCTCCCAGGTAGTCCTTGAAGTCGCGGAGCCGCGCGGTCAGCAACATCTGCTGAAGCTCTGTCGGCTGATCCTCGAGAGTCAGCATGCTCTGTTTCAGGTCGGCCAGCGATTCCTCCGGCGTCCCACGCTGGCGCTGAATCAGGTACAGGAAGCCGCTCCAGGCTCGTAGCAGAAGCGTTGATTCAGAGTCCGGGCTTCCCAAGGCAAAGAAAGCGCCGACATCCGCCTGCCATTCGGCTTTCTCGGTCTGTATCGACGCCATGCGCTCGAGCAAGTCGCCGTATCGCTGCGCGAGAGTGGAATCGGCCTCGATCGCCTCGCGAAAATCACGCTCGGAGTCCCGGCGTTTCGCCATCGTGACCGGGTCGTGCAGCCCTTCCCACATGCCTTCGTAGAGTTTCCTCGAGTTCTGCAAGCTGAAGATATGGTTGCGAAGATCCATCTCCTCGCCTACATCGGGATGCTCGTCGTAGTAGGCTTGCAGCGCCCGAGCGCGGCTGTCGGCGAACTTGATGACGGCCTTCTCCTCGACGTCGCGCCGGTACTCGAGTTGTGCCACGGTCTGCAGCCGGCTCGTGGTGCCCGGATTGCCAATGACGAATACCGCCTCTCCTGCTTGCACACCCTCGACGTCCCACGGGAAGAAATAGTCCGTTTGTAGAGGCTCCCCCTGTTCACCATAGACGCGGTAGAACGACATGTCGACGTCGTAGCGCGGATACGTGAAGTTGTCCGGGTCTCCGCCGAAGAACGCGACCTTCCCGTGCGGCGCCATCACCAGGCGGACATCATCGTATCGCTTAAACACGTAGGCCGAGTAGCGGGCACCATCCCAGAGGGCGATGATCTCGACGACGATGCCGCTTTCCTCGCCGCCGTACTCCGCGGCAACCCGGTTACCGATCTCTTCGGTTACCGCTTCGCGACGGGCGGCACGCTCCGCCTCACCGGCGACGCCCTCGAGCGCCGCGAAGACGTCGTCGCTGACATCCTCTATGGCTATGAGCTGTTCAGCGTAGTAGTCCTCTACGCGCCGCTCGTCGGCGAGCGATTGGGCGTAGAATCCGTTGTCCAGCAGGTTCTCGTCGGCCAGGCTCACCTGTGTAATGCTCTCCCTGGCGCAGTGATGGTTCGTCATGACCAGCCCGTAGCGAGATACGAACGAGGCGGAGCAATTGGGGATGCGCAGCGCTCCGAGACGCGCTCGCGCGAACCACGTCGAATCGGGCTCGAAGTCGTATGTCTGCGCGAAGTAGGCGAGAGGAGGATACTCGAACGTCCACATCTTCCCATTGTCGAACCGACCCGCTTTGACTGTGTCCAGCCCGGGCGGAACGATCGAGACGGGACGCGGCTCGGGCGCGATCTCCGGTACGGTGTCGACGGGAGCAAGGGCCGGTGTAGGCTCGGCTACCGTTCCGGCGGGGCCGCCACAGCCGATTGCACCTGCTGCTGCCAGCAAGAGGGCCAGACTTGCTTGCTTCGCTGTTCGCCTTATTCTCGTCATTCTCGTCCGTGCCTCAGAAATGGGGGTTTGAGCCGATCCGACGCGTCTCTGAGGCTGCGAATGTGGCGTCTCGGTGCGGCGGACGCAACGCGGCCGGCCAGCCGGAGGCAATCCCGTTCATGTGCGCTGGGTCGATTCGCACGCTGGCGCCGCCCGGGTCAGCCGGGTAGAATTCGTGTCCAACTCATGATCCAGAGACAGCGGAGATTCCAGGCTCGACTCGATGCCTAAGCGAGAAGACATAGAGAGCGTATTGCTACTCGGGAGCGGGCCGATCGTCATCGGCCAGGCGTGCGAGTTCGATTACTCGGGCACCCAGGCCGTTCGTGCCCTCAAAGAGGAGGGCTATCGGGTCATCCTGGTGAACTCGAATCCGGCCACGATCATGACCGATCCCGATCTGGCGGATGCGACCTACATCGAGCCTCTGACCGCTGAGTGGGTTGAGCGCGTGATCGAACGCGAACGGCCAGGCGCATTGCTCCCGACGATGGGCGGGCAGGTGGGGTTGAATGTGTCCCTCGAGCTATACGATGCCGGTGTGCTCGAGAAGTACGGGGTCGAGTTGATCGGAGCGGATGCTCGCGCCATACGTCTCGCCGAAGATCGCGAACAGTTCGCCGAAGCGATGCGGCGGATCGGCCTCGAGGTTCCGCACGGAGGTTTCGCCCGGTCACTGGAGGACGCGGTCTCGGTTGCCGAGGAGTCGGGGTTCCCTGCGATCGTGCGCCCATCGTTCACGCTCGGCGGCACTGGAGGTGGCATCGCCTACAATCGGGAAGAGTTCGAGCAGGTCGCCCGCACCGGGCTTGAGGCGTCACCGATCGGCGAAATACTCATCGATCGGAGCGTGATTGGGTGGAAGGAGTACGAGCTCGAAGTGATGCGCGACCAAGCCGACAACGTGGTGGTCGTCTGTTCGATCGAGAACTTCGACGCGATGGGTGTTCACACCGGCGACTCGATAACCGTGGCGCCGGCGATGACCCTGTCGGACGCGGAATACCAGGTGATGCGCGACGCTGCGATCGCGTGTATTCGCGAGATTGGAGTCGCCGCCGGCGGTTGCAACATTCAGTTCGCGGTGAGCCCGATCACCGGCGAGATGCTCGTGATCGAGATGAATCCGCGCGTCTCGCGGTCCTCGGCGCTGGCCTCGAAAGCGACTGGGTTTCCGATCGCGCGCATCGGGACCAAGTTAGCGGTCGGGTATCGACTGGATGAATTGCCCAATGCGATCACCCAGGAGACACCGGCCTCCTTCGAGCCCGTACTCGATTACGTCGTCGTCAAGGTCCCGCGCTTCGCATTCGAGAAGTTCCCGAACGCCGATCCCAAGCTGGGCGTGCAGATGAAGGCTGTCGGCGAGGTCATGGCGATCGGTCGGACCTTCAAGGAAGCCTGGATGAAGGGGTTCCGCTCGCTGGAGAATGGGCGTGCGGGTTGGGTGTGTGGTGACCCGGCGGACGATGGTCTGCTCGCCGAGGATGACGAGACGTTGCTGGCGGCTCTGCGTCAGCCGACAGCGGATCGCCCCTTCCAGATCAAACGCGCGTTGTCGAGCGGCTTGAGTGTGGAGGCCATTAGCGAAGCCAGCCACATCGATCCCTGGTTCGTCGAACAACTTTCCCAGATCGTCCGTGCGGAAGCCGAGTACAGATCACTCGACGAGCCGACCCGGGAGGCGACGTGGGAGATGAAGCGTCTGGGCTTCGGGGATCGACTGTTGGCCCGGCTGCGGGGTGAAAGGGAAACGGATGTGAGGGACCGTCGTTGGGAGTGGGGCTTGCACCCCTCCTACAAGATGGTCGACACTTGTGCGGGCGAATTCCCCGCCGCGACGCCCTATCTGTACAGCACGTACGAGGAGGAGAACGAGTCGGTTCGCAGCGATCGGCCGAAAGTGGTGGTGCTGGGGAGCGGTCCGAACCGGATCGGTCAGGGGGTCGAATTCGACTACTGTTGCGTGTCGGCCGCCTTCGCCCTGGCGGATGAAGGTTACGAGACCATCATGGTCAACTCGAATCCAGAGACGGTCTCGACCGATTTCGATGTGAGCGACAAGCTCTACTTCGAGCCGCTGACCCTGGAAGACGTTCTGGAGATCGTTCATCTCGAGCGGCCGCACGGCGTCGTGGTTCAGATGGGAGGCCAGACGCCGCTGACGTTGGCGTCGGATCTCAATGCGCTGGGAGTGCCGATACTCGGCACGCCGGTTGACGCCATCGACCGGGCTGAAGACCGCGAGCGGTTCGAAGCGTTGGCACGAGAGCTAGGGATCGAGCAGCCGGCCAACGGTCTGGCCACGAGCGAAGCCCAGGCGATAGCGGTCGCGGCGCGCATCGGCTATCCCGTGCTCGTGCGGCCAAGCTATGTGCTGGGCGGACGGGCGATGGAGATCGTGTACGACGAGGACTCGCTCAAGAGCTACTTTGGCCGTGCCGTGCGCGCGTCGCCCGAACATCCTGTCCTCATCGACAGCTTTATCGAGGATGCCTTCGAGGCGGATGTCGATGCGGTCTCTGACGGCGAGCGAGTGCTAATCGGCGGCGTCATGCAGCATATCGAGGATGCGGGCATTCACTCCGGCGACTCGGCCTGTGTCGTGCCGCCGTACCTGCTGCGCGATGAGCACGTCAAACGAATGGAGGAGCATACTCACTCGCTGGCCCAGGCGTTGGGCGTCGTCGGTTTGATCAACGTGCAGTTTGCGGTGAAGGATGGTGTCGTCTATGTGCTCGAGGTGAACCCGCGCGCGAGTCGCACCGTGCCGTTCCTCAGCAAGGCGACCGGTCTGTCGTTGGCGCGTCTGGCGTCTCGCTGCATGGTCGACCGCAGTCTTTCCGAGTTCGATCTCCGCGTCGATAGCGAGGTACGGGGAGTGGCGGTGAAAGAGTCGGTTTTCCCATTCGAGAAGCTGCCGGGTGTGGATGCGCTCTTGGGGCCCGAGATGCGGTCGACCGGTGAGGTCATGGGTATCGCCGATTCGTTCGGGCTGGCCATGGCGAAGGCACAGGTGGCGGCGGGCAACCCCCTGCCGCTCTCGGGCCGGGTCGTGGTGACGGTGCACGATGATGACAAGCCTAATGTGACTCCGATTGTCAGGCGTTTCCACGAGCTGGGATTCGAGATCTGGGCTACGGGTGGAACGGCGCGCTACTTGAAGGGTCACGGTGTTCCCGCCACGACGGTTCTGAAGGTGCACGAGGGTCGCCCGAATATCGTCGACCACCTGATCTCGGGCGAGATCGACTTGTTGATCAATACGCCGCTGGGTAAGCACGCCCAATTCGATGACTACGCGATTCGACGCGCTGCGATCCAGCGCCGGGTGCCCTATACGACGACGCTCTCGGCTGCGTCAGCACTCTGCGACGCGGTCATCGCGCTGCGTCATCGGAAGTTGTCGGTCCTCAGCCTGCAGGACCGGGCGCGGCGACTGGAGTTGGCCAGCGCGGACTGAACCTCGAACTTGGCGAGCCGGTGCGTGTAATGTATCGGCGAGCACCGCTTCGTCGGTGGTCGGCGGCGCGGATCCGATGTTGAGATGATTGAGCGAACAGTGACGGCTCTGATCGGGCGGGTTGTAGCAACAGAGCGCAAGCCGAACACGACCCACGAGTTCCACTTTTGGACGGGTCGCGAAGCGGCGATCGGGATCGGGTCGATCGTCAAAGTTGTCGCCGACGGGCGCTCGATCTACGGAGTCGTCGTCGAGGGCTTCGCCTATACCGACCTGGTGACTCCGCTCCATGACTACATCGGCGCGGACGAGAATCCTGAATCGGAATCGCGCTCGCCGTCGGCGAGGCCGGAGATCCGTCTCTATACCGCGGCGGTGTTGCGGCGCGAGCCGGAAGAGCCGGTCCAGCCGGTTCCGATGGGGGCAGTCTACCTGGCCGACGATCAGGACGTAATCGTCGGACTGCGGATGGACGCCTATGTCGGGGGGGAGCGTGATACGGGGATCCCCCTGGGGCTCTATACGAGTGGTGGCCTGGAAGCGCGAGTCTATCTGGACGCGGATTTCCTGCTCGGACCCGAGGCCGCGCATCTCAATATCACGGGCGTCAGTGGGCTGGCCACAAAGACGAGTCTGGTCGAGTTCCTCCTGGCGTCGATCTTCCAGCACATGCCCGCGTCGAAAGGCTCGGTCGCTGCGGTCTGCTTCAACGTCAAAGGACCGGATCTCCTCTTCCTCGATCAGCCGGGCGATCTGGACGAGGGCGATCTCCACATGTACGACATTCTGGGAGTCCCGGCCCGACCCTTTGAGAACGTCCACTGCTACGCACCTTATCGCGCGGATGGCTGGAATCTGAACACGTTGAGAAGCCACGCCGATCTGGTGCGGAACGTCGAACCACTTCGTTGGGGATTGAAGGAGGTGATGCAGTTTTCCGAGGTACTGCTGACGCGCGATGATCTCGACGCGAAAGCGGATGCTCTGATCGACTTCATCCGCGACCGTGTACTGGATCAGGCATTCGGCCCCAGCGCGGGCCAGCCGGTGATGCGCGATCACCAGGTCCGTACCTTTCAAGAACTGGAAGATTGGTTCGACGATGTCCTCTTGTATTGCGAACAGAGTGGATCCGATCGCTGGATGACCCACCACACGGCGACGATTCGGAAGGTGCGGAATCGACTGAATGGTATCGTCAGCCGTGCGCACGGGCTGGTCGTGAACGACGACGCTGTGAGCGACCTGCCGTGGGGCGCGTTCGAGGATAGAGCCGTCTACGTCATCGACGTCGCGAATGTCGAACCCGAAGCACAAGACCTGGTCTTCGCTCGGGTCGTCTCGAAGCTTCGCGAGGGACTGGAGTCCGGAACGCTCGGCGTCAATCACGTCGTCGTATTCGCCGACGAGCTGAATAAGTACGCGCCGGCCGACGGTCCGGATACATACGTCCGCAAGATGCTCTTGGACATCAGCGAGCGAGGTCGGTACCTGGGACTGGTTTTGTTCGGTGCTCAGCAGTTCCGGTCACAGGTCCATCGGCGCGTGGTCGGGAACTGCGGTTCCGCGGTGTATGGCCGAATGGACATGGACGAGTTGGCAACGCCGGGTTACTCGGTGCTGTCGCCGGCCACAAAGACCAAGTTGGCCAGTCTACCGAAAGGCGACTTGATGGTCAGACATCCCCACTTCACTCAGCCAATCTTCGTCCGTTTTCCGAGGCCGGCGGTGATGCGGGGACGTGACGGCATCGAGCGTTTCCCGCCCCGCCAGGAGTTGCCCTTCGAGGATGCGATAGCCTTCGGCCTTCGCCGCATCGACGGTTCGATAGCCGTGAATGAGGTAAAGGACCTCATCGCTGGAAGAGACAGGTCCGAAGTGCTCGAGGCCTTTCATCACACGCAGCGGAATCGCCCGCGAGACGCACTGTCGCTCTTCCGTTCGCGGTTGAGGAAGAGGGTCGCTTCCGAGGTCGTTGAGACACGCCGTCGGATTCACGTGCCCGAGGACCCGTATGCCGGCGATTGAGCGGAGTGCGGTGGCGGGGGCAATCTACCTGTTCTCGGCTTTCACGCTCGCCGGGTCGAGTTCCCCGGGCGCGTCGGTCACCGATGGCCCAGATACTTCCCATCAGGAGCAGAGGGCGCTCCTCCGTATGGCGCGTGACTCACTCGTGGTGGGGCACTACCGATTCAGCGTTCAAGAGGTACGGCGGTTGGCCTTCGACATCCCATCTGACGACCCGCGCGCGGAGCTGCTGCGCTCGGCCGGGACACCGAAGGAGAAGCAGACCGATGTGGCGGCGACGGTCGTTTCGACGCCGGCTGGGCCGGATGCCGAGCGCCGCTACATCGCCTATTGGCTGGGCTATCGAATCATTGGTGATGATGTTCAGGGACTGAGCCCCGTACAATGGGATAGTATCTTCCAGGTGGTGGGCCGTCGCGGGATCGTGAGATTTACGTCGCGCGGTCAGCCCAGGGGGGTCGAGGTGGCCTCGGACGCGGTTCGGCCCGTGGCCCAAGCGCTCGCCAACACGCTCTCGGGTTTGGCGATGGAATTGCCCCTCGATTCGGTGGTGGCCGGCGGCCGTTGGGGTGGAAACGTGGCTGTAAACGTAGACGCGCCGGACGGGTCCCGGCTGATCGTGCCGGTCCAAGTCCGATACCGGTTGCGTGAGTTTCAGGAAGGACCGGATGGCCTGGTAGCGCGAATCGAGTTTGATGGCGAGCCCGTTCCCGCCTCAGACGACGCGCCGAAGGCCACGGGCCAGTATTACGGAGAGAGCTACTTTTCGGTGACCGCCGGTCGCTACAACAGAATCATGGCGCTGGCGAACCTCGAGGTGGAATGGCACGATCCAAGTGGGCTTCCGCCCGGCCGCTGGGCGGTACGTTGGCGGGGCGACGTCGTCCGAAGATAGGTAGGCCCTTTGGGGCTCACGGGTGCTCGAGTCGTGCCCGTGCTGCCGGGTCGGGCGAACCACGGACGCCGGCCGTCCGGTCCGGCCGCCGTTTGCGGGCGATGGCTGCCCTCACCTTTCTCTCGTTCATGCTCACCGGCTCCGTCGGGCAGGCTCAGGGACCCACCTATCGTTTGCAGTTGTCCGGGGACGTCGGACAGGTCAGTCGCTACCGGCTGACTTTCGACATTCGAATGCGAGCCGAGATCAAAGGTAGTGGGCAAGCCGATAGCGAGGCCCAGGATTTGATCGCCATGCTTGCGGAAGGCATGACGCTCCGCTCAGTCATGGAATACGAGCAGCGACTAGTGGCCGTCGAGGTTGATGGAGTGCGCACGTTCGAGGTGCGTTGGAACGACTACGATGTCACGGGTGAATTGG
>JASFLD010000032.1:0-15149 GCA_050118275.1 Gemmatimonadales bacterium | reverse complement strand
AACAACTCGTAGTAGGCGTCCAGGTTGTCCCTGTGGATGCGGCCGGTGAAGACGGTCATCTCCTTGTCGACGTTGTAACCGTAGCCAGCGGCCATCGGATAGAGCTTTTCCAGGATCCGATTGTAGCTGTCCTCCGTCGTCGACCCATCCGACAGCAGGCTCGCCGTCAGGGCCGCCAGCCCCTCCTTCCCCGCCGGATCGTTCTGCGACCCGGCCTTGACCCAGATGTTGAAGGCGATGAAGGGCGATTCCGGCTCGTACAGCGCCACGTTGTTCTCCGGCGCCTGCTCGCACGCCCCCAACACGATGAGGCCCACCGGTATCAATGCCAGCTTTCTCATCCTTACCTCCCTGCCTGAACCATCAATACGGTGGTACGGCCGTTCTCGACCAAGTAGCGACGCGCCGCCTCGCGCACGTCCTCACGGGTCACCGTCTCGAGCGTCCGATAGTACGCATCGACGGCCTCGATACCGCCGGTGTTGACCACGTAGGGCACGAGCGAGAACGCGACGCTCTGCGCCGTCTCCAAGCCCATCAAGAAATCGTACTTCATGTTGCTCTTCGTGTCCTCGAACAACTTCTCGTCCACCAACTCATTCCTGAATTCCTCCACCGTCTGCTGGATCTCGTCTTTAACCATGTCCACGTCGGCCCGATCGATCACGGCCGCTGTCACGTTGAGGAGTTCCGGGTCGCGCGCCAGGCCGAAACCGTCGAACAGATACTGGACCTTCCGTTCCTCGATGACGAGCTTCTTGTAGATGTCGGAGTTCGAGCCGAACGCGACCTGCCCGAGTACTTCCGTCGCCACGGCCAGCTTGTCCGTGGAACTCCACGCCGGCGCCTGGTAGTTCACGCTCAACATCGGCAACGTGCGTCCCGGGTACTCGACGGTGCGGTCCCGCGGCGCCGTGTGCGCCGGCTCGGGCGTGATCTGCGGTGGAACGTACCCTGACTCCCACGGCGAGTAGTACTGACGAATCAGCCGCTCGGCCTCGTCGAAGTCGAAGTCGCCGGCCACCACCACGACCACATTCTCCGGACGGTAGTAGCGCCGGAAGAAGGAAAGGCTGTACTCGTACCCCTCCGGCATCGCCCGGACGTCTTCCTCGAAACCGATCGTCGTGTGCTTGTAGGTATGAACATCGAAGGCCGTCTCACGGACCTTCTCGTAGAAAAATCCGAACGGCGTCGTGGCACTCTGCTGGTACTCGCCCAGCACAGCGCCCGCCTCGGTACGGAACCCGGCCTCGCTGTAGCTCAAGTTCATGAAACGGTCCGACTCGAGATCGATCAATTTCTCCAGGTACTCGCTGGGCGCGACCTCGTAGTAGGCCGTCCGGTCGCTACTGGTGTTCGCGTTGCGCGCCGCACCCATGGACGAGGTGACGGCATCGAAGTCCGGGTACTTCTTGGTCCCCCTGAACATCATGTGCTCGAAGAAGTGGGCGAAGCCGCTCTTGCCCGGCTCCCACTCGTCCCGGCTTCCGGTCCGCACTATCGAGACATAGGCCAACTGATTCGGTGAGCCGGCCGCGATCAGATAGGCCTTGAAGCCGTTCTCCAGCTCCACCAGTCGGTAGTCGAACGGAAAGATCCCGTCCGCCGGCTGAGCCGCCGCCGATCCGGCTAGGGCCAGCGCCAATACCATGTAGACAATCGGTTTCATCAGCGTGCTCCTGCGTAGTAGATCTCAATCCAGCTTGCCCAACGAGATCCACCGCACCGGCGGATTGCCCGTTGTGGCTGAGGATCGCCTGACTCGCTCGGGAAGTGCGTAGGAATCTAGGGCGTCGCGCGGCCCGGCGCACCAGCACGGCGCGGACTCGCGCCTGACAGCGCCTCGAGCCCACCCCGCAGACATGGATTCCTTCCCGCAGATTCGCCGCTCAACCCTCCGTCTCGACCGAACGCCCAGAAGCAGCGATGGCTATTCGAAGCACGGCGCCCAGCTCCGCGGCGCTACCCGCCAGCACGGCGGGCAAGATCAACGTGAGGACGGCGACGACCAGACCCGGCAGCCGCAACGACCCGCCCAGCTGGCTGATCAGCGTGCCCAGCCCACCAGCAACAAATACCGCCAGCAGAACGGCCCACGCGATCGCCGCCGCGGCCGCCGCGGCCCGCCACGCGCCACGTCGGTTCACCAACAGACCCCAAGCTCCGCCCACAACGGGGACGGCCCACCAGCCCAGTAACATCGTCGCCGCCGCGAACATTAATGCGAGCACGATCCAGCCGATTATCTTGATCACGACTCAGCGCTCCGGAAAGAGTTCGAGGTACGACAGGACGCCCGAGGCGCCGAGCTCACCCGGACTGCGCGGGAAAGGCAGACGATCCAGTTCGCCGTTCACCCACTCGTCGATTCGGTCACCGTAGTATGGACTGGCCGGGTTGCCCGATTGACCGCCGGGATAGACCCCCCAGGCTTCGATCTCGGGTCCCAGCTCGACCACCATCCTCCAGCTCGCGCCGTGCCGGCCTCCCCCCGACGAAGGATTGAGGTTGCCGTTGCCCCCCTGCACCGGCAGATCCAGCGCCGATAGCGCGGGTATGCCCAGAAGGTGGTAGATGTTGGCGTGGCGTATCCGCTCCCAGCGCCAGCCACCCTCCTGGGGCTCGCCGTAAGCTTCCCGGGTCTTTTTCAGAGCCGAGGCCAGACTGGACACCAGAATTCGGTCGCGGTCCTCCACCGCGTCGTCCGTTCGGCGATCATCCCACCACGGGTTCTCCGGCTGCTGCATCAGACTGGCGAGCACGCTGGAGGACGGTGTGAACACGCGATGCGCCGAACCGTCCTCGCCGGATGTCTGCAGTTCGTCCCAGACCCGTTCGTTCAGCTCGGACATCGCGGCCTCGAACAGGACCGCCCGCTCGTTTTCCTTCGTGTAGCGGCGGTCCCAATCCGCCAACAGCCGGGCAGCCTCCTCGGCCGCTGGATCGACAACATCAGCCTCGGACTCGCTGCGCACAGCCTCCAAGAAGAACGGGACGAACATGTCGGCACGTGCGTTACCCGGATCGGTCTGATGGGCCCGCATCGCGTCCACCGTCACCGCCGAGTCACTTACCAGCAGCTCGTTGATCCGGATCGCGCGCCACGGCGTCGGCCAGTCCGCGCCCAGATAGGTTGGATCGACCTGCGGATCGATGGGCTGCTGATTCGCCGACGCCAGATAGCCCTGCTCTGGATTGCGAGAGCTCGGATACCGCTCCAACGGCCAGAAGCCCACCCAGTCGCTGGCGCCGACGCTACCGTCCCGAATCTCGAGACCGAAACCATCGGGATGGAGTGGGAAACGCCCGAAAGAACGAATCGCGATCTCGCCGTTCCGATCGGCGACCAGTCCGTTCTGGGCCGGCGCGCCGTAGTCCACGAAGGCCGCCAGCCACTCCTCGACGCTCGCCGCACGATTCGCCGCCCTGAAAGCTTCCGTCTCGACCGAGCTCTCGAGGACGGTCCAACGCATCGACAACGGACGACCGTCCACCGTCACGATCGGCCCGCGGTGCGTACTGTACAACGTATCGATCGCCAGTATCCGTCCATCTCGACCGCGGAACTCCTCGATCCGGCGTTCCAGCGGCCGCCATTCGCCATCCACGAGATAACTTGTGGGCACATCCGACGCATCGAGTTCCTCTGCATAGAAGTCGATGACATCGGCGCCCGTGTTCGTGAGGCTCCAAGCGAGGTTTCGGTTGAAACCGATCAGAACGAAGGGTACGCTCGGGATGGTGACCCCGTAGACATCCAGCTCGTCCGGCACCACCAGGTGTGCTTCGTACCAGATCGCGGGCAAAGTCAGCTCGAGATGAGGATCACCGGCGAGCAGCGCCCGGCCCGACGCCGCCCGCTCCGGGGCAACCGCCCAGTTGTTGCTGCCGAAGAGCCCGTCCTCCGCCTCTAACCGGCCCGCGTCGACCAATGGTCCAAAGACCGATTCGAGAACGCGCGACAATTCCAGAGCCGCAGGATCCGGTTCGCCCGCCCGAGGGATGGGTCGGAAATCATAACGAGCCGCTGGCTCGCCGTTCGGCTGTATCGGTTCTTGGATGGGACTGTTCACGGGGAACAAGGCCGCCGCCGCGGCTTCACCGATGTAGGCGGCCAACCGCTGACGGACAAGGTCGCCCCGTTGGTACGTGAGGTTCCAGCCCATCAACTTCAAGAGGTAGAGCGAGTACACGGGCTCCCAAGCGGCCGGCCGGACGCCCAGGAGCCGATACTCCAGCGGCAGGCGCCGGCCCAGTCCATCGATGTAAGCGTTCACGCCCTCCGCATAAGCGAACACATCGCGCATCGCTGCCGAATTCGTATCGAACCGCTGAAAATCCCGATCCGCACTCCATGCCAACCCGATACGCCGCATGGCACGATCCACCGCCACCAATTGCTCGCCCGCCAGCTCGGCCAGGCGACCGGCGGTGGTGCGCCACCGCATCTCCATCTGGAACAGGCGGTCCCGGGCCACGACGTAGCCCAACGCCCGCGCCGCGTCCTCCGAGCTCGAGGCGAAGATGTGGGGCACAGCCCGATCGTCGTACAGGACCTGCACCGGTCCGGCCAGACCCGGTAGCGCCAGCCTCTCCCGCTCCTGCAACCGGGCACTTGCCGGCAGTGACCAGACGCCGTTCGCAGGGTCCAGCAAAGGGCCCAACGGGGGCAACGGTCCTATCCGCGCTGCTCCCGCATACACCGCAAAGACCAGTATGAGGGCCGCAATCAGGCCACGCAGTACCAATGACAGTTTCATGGCGCTCGCTCGAGAGATTTTCAGTCGGGAAAAGCTAGTCGGCAGCCGGCGGTCCCACCAGACAGCGGCTCAATCGATGCCGACCCGCTCGCTGCGCCGCTCCAGCAACAAGACGTCCTTCCACACCCCTTGCAGCTTCCCAAGACGCTCGCGGCGCCCCACGATGCGGAAACCGCACTTCTCATGAAGCGCGGCGCTGGGCCGATTGTCGGCGAAGATGCCGGCCTGCAGCGTCCAGATGCCGTGCCTCTCCGCTTCGTCGATCAACGCTCGCATGAGCAGCGAGCCAACGCCCTGCCCGCGCGCTTCGGCAGCGATGTAGATGCTCACTTCGGCGACCCCGCCGTACACGCAACGATCCGACACTGGGGTCAGGGCGGCCCAGCCCACAACACCACCGCGAACTGCCACCAACCGTCCGAACTTCAGATGCTGCCCCGACCAGTCATCCCAACTCAAAGCCGCATCCGTCTCGAATGTCGCCTTCCCGGTCTCGATTCCCTCCAGATGAATCCGCCGCACCTCGCCCCAGTGCTCGGGTCGCATCGACTCGATCGCTATCTTCGCCTTGTTGTGGATCAAAGGCGCCTCCGCACCTGACGCAGGACAGCGGCGGATCGACTGGACCCACGGGAACGTTCATCGACCAATCGAAACTCGGCCAGCGGACTGTCAGCCTGACTTCGCGACGCCCGCCTGTTCGTTCCGGGTGTCGACCCGCCTATCGGGTGTTTCCTGATCTTGCGACGGAGCCGCCGAACTTGTCAAACGAAACGGCTAATCGAAGTGGGCGTTGACCAGGGGCAACCACCGCAGCCCTGCCGGGTTGTTGCCGGCATAGTTGAGCAACCCGATCTGCACGCCGTTGAGACGTGGGGCACGGTTGTACAAGCCGATCGTGAGTCCGAATTGGTCTCGCTGGATATCGTTGTAGCCGGCGATCGAGAATCCATGCAGATTACGCAACTTCGTGCGGATGAGCGAGAGATTCACGCCCTGCAGCGCGCGAGCCTCCGTCTTGTAGCCGCCTACCGTCAAACCGCGGATAGTCCCGGATGTTTGCACGGCGCCGATCGAGGCGTTCAGGCCTTCGATGTCGTCTTTCCCCACCACCGCGAATCCGCCCACGGTCAGGCCGCGAATCCCTCCCTGCGTAACCACACCCAAGCCGCCGAGCGTCAACCCCTCAACCTCTCCCTGCGCCACCGTAGCCAGACCGCCGACGCTCAGTCCGCGAACCCCTTCCTGCGACACCACCGCGAGCCCACCGAGGCTGGCACCCCAGATGGGCCCCTGCGCCACCGCCGCCAGGCCGCCGACGTTCAGCCCCCACATTCCTTGCTGCGACACGACCGCGAGGCCCGCCACGTTCAACCCGCGCATCGCGCCCTGCGAGACGTTGGCCAACAGCGAGGCGCTTATCCCCTCCAGGCCTGCCTGGGAGACGACCGCGAGACCGGCCAGGTTCAGCCCCAGCATCCGCCCCTGTGAGACGAGCGCCAGGCCGGCCAAGTTGAGACCTTCCATGCCGCCTTGCGAGACCAACGCCAGCCCCGCCAGGTTTACGCCCTGAATCTCGCGCTCGGCCACCAACGCCAGGCCCGCGAGGTTGATTCCATATAGCGAGCCATCGGAGACAGCCGCCAACAATCCGAACGTCAGCCCGGCCGAGTAGCGCCCCGGGAGCACACCCACGAGACCAAGCGCGGCGCCGTGCAGTCGATCGGCAGCGGGCGCCAGGCCGAAGGCTACACCATTGATCGTGCCACCCGGTCGTTCGACCGGCCGCCAGAAGGTTATGTTGACTCCGTTGATCCTATCGAGGTTCGAGTCGCTCCAGTTGAACCGTAGCCCGTTCACAGCCCTGGAGTTGCCAAAGGCGATGCCATTGCCGGCGATCGTGAGGTTCAACTGCGCTTCGAGGGTTCTCGTGCACGCCAGCGAGAGCACCACCACAAGAACGCCGCTCGCCTGTCGGAATCGCGCTTTCGCTAACATAGGACCGGTGATCTTAGGTGATGGATGATCGCCCTGAATTCCTTGCCCCGCAGACACCAGACGCCGAGTACCAAGGGACGGCTACCTGTACGATGTCTGGCAGATCCAGGTTTCGCGTCATTCGCTGCGTGCGCGACCCGGGTCGGGCTAGCCGCTCCCATCCACGGCAGGTTATTTTATCCGCTGTCAGAACCGAGGTACGGACACGCCGCAACGCCGCGATCGGTCACGGCCCACCGCACTCCGGACGATCCGGACTCGCAGCGCGGCCGCCCTGCTAGAGGAGAGCGCTCGATGCTCGAGATTCACGACATCCTCTGCCCAACCGACTTCTCAGTTTGTGCCGGCAACGCGCTCCCCCACGCTGTGCGGCTGGCAAAGACCTTCGGCGCCGATCTCCACCTGCTACATGCGCTCGTGCTGCAAGAAGCCGATCCGGGCAACGCGGCGCACCGTCTGCCCAATATGGATCAGCTCTACGACGCGCTGGAGGCCCAGGCCGAACAACAGCTGCAGAGCGTCGTCGACGAATATGGCGACACCGGCTACGAAATGAGGCGCGCTCAGGTGAGAAGCCTGTCGGCCGCCAGCGCCATACTCGATTACAGCGACGAGAACGACGTTGACCTCATAGTCATGAGCACGCACGGCCGGCGCGGACTGAGACGCCTCCTGTTGGGGAGCGTGGCCGAGGAGGTCGTCCGCCTGGCGCCCTGCCCCGTCCTCACCGTGCCGGAATGCAGCCAAGCCAGGCCAGATTGTGATATCGACCGCATCCTCGTGCCCGTCGACTTCTCCGAACATGCTAAACTGGCGCTGACCTATGCCGCCGAGCTGTCTTCGTTGTTCGAGGCCGACATGCACGTGCTGCACGTCGTGGACGAGGTGGTCTACCCCGACTTCTACCCGCCCGTCATCCCCCCCGGAGGCTCGATCACCGACGAGCTGAGGGACGAGTCCCTCACACGTCTCAAGAGCTTGCTACGGGACATCCCTGAAACGGGCATGCCGTCGTTCGTTCACGTCTGCGCAGGCCGCGCCGCTTCCGCGATTCCCGATTTCGCCAGCGAGCAAGAGGTCGATCTCATCGTGCTAGCCAGTCACGGGCTGACCGGACTCAGTCACATGCTCCTCGGTAGCGTCAGCGAGCAGGTCGTTCGTCGGGCAACTTGCCCCGTCTTCACGGTCAAGGCATTCGGTAAGCGACTCTTCGACGATTGATCCAAGTTGCGTCCTTTGCTGCAAAAAAAGTAGGGAGAGCTCCGCTCCCCCTTTCAGTCCCGCTCGCGATATCGATTGTCCGACCAAAAAAGTAAGCCCGGGTAGGCCTGCCAGTCCTCGTGCGATTAGCCCCAACCATCTTTTTTTCCGGCAGGTTACCCGGGCCCACATTTTTCCCTGACCGCAGGCGCCGTGGCACCGTGTCAAACGCCGTACAGCCAGAGTCGCCCTTCCTTAGGGCATAAGTCGTACCAATCCGGTCCTCAGGATCGATCTCGTTGAATTGTATAGGCTTACGCTATCCTCCCCTCTCATGCGTCCTCTATCGACGCGTGACACTGTGTCACAGTTGGGGACAACCTCCTCGACCACAAGTGGACCCAACGCCCCATCACGTTCCTCGAACGTTCGATCCGCCCCTTGCGCGCCATCGCGGGAAATGCCAGACTTGGGTTGGGACATTTTGACCCGCCGTAACCGCTCGCTCACGTTTGGCTTCGCTCGCCAGGGATCGGTTTCCTGTCAGCAAGTGCAGATAGGACAATAGGTTACGTTGGTGGGCTGGCCGTCGACCGCCGCCGGGCGCGGCGCGGCATGGAACCTTCAATAGGGTGAGCCGACAGAGGCTGTCTGGGTTTCCTGGAGGTGAAGTTGGCGGCAGAGATCTCGATTCTGAACGGCCTACCCGATCCGGTGTTCTTCGTCGATCGGTCGGGGAGGGTCGTGTACCTGAACCGGGCATGCGAGGCCGCGTTCGGATTGGCGGCGGAGTCCGTTCGGCAGCACCATCTCTCCGAGCTCCTCTCCTCGGAACTCGATGAGGGCCTGAAGGCGCTACTGAGTCCGACCTCGGGCGAGCCGGCGGCCGCCTCGCTGGTGTCCGTGAAGATCGGCAAGGGATTTTGGGACGTACGGTTGACGCCGGCCTCGGATGGAGTCATCGCCGTGCACTGCGTCCCCTCCACCGGCGATGCCGCCGGCTGGCCTGAGCTGGTGGCGGACTCGGCCGATGCGATCTGGGCGGTGGACGCCGACGAACGGATCGTCGCCTGGAATCGGGGGGCCGAAGAGCTGTTCGGTTATTCGGCCGAAGAGATCGTGGGCGAGTCCGTAGAACGCCTGATCCCCGAGGACCTGCTGGCCGAGCGGGAACCCGAGCGTTTGCGAAAGGCACTGCGGGAGCTGGGATCGGTGCGCGACTACCAGACCCGGCGACTCAAGAAGGATGGCAGCGAGGTCGAAGTCAGCCTGACGAGTACGCTGGCGCGTAACGGCTCGTCCAATAACCTCGCCGCCTCAACGATCGTTCGCGATCTATCGCAGCGGCGGCAGATGGAGCGGCAGGTCATAGAATCGGAGAAGCTGGTTACCCTGGGCCAGCTGGCGTCGAGCGTGGCGCAGGAGATCGGAGCACCTCTGACGACGATCGGAATCATACTCGAGAACCTGAAAAAGTCGCATGCCGGGGACGCCGACGTCGAGCGGCAGGTGGTGACCGCCGCCGAACAGCTCAACCGGATCGCGAGGTTGACCCACGGCCTGGTCGAGCTGGCCAAGCCCGGCGAATTGAACCTCGAACTGGTGCACGTGCGCGATGTCGTCGATCGCGTTCTCGAGCTCCTCGGAGCGTCACTCAAGCACGCCAACGTCCATGTGGAGGTGCAAGCGCCCGAGCACCTACCGCGCGTTCTGGCGGACGCGGGGCAACTGCAACAGGTGTTCTTGAACTTGCTGATGAACGCGCAGCGCGCTCTCCAATCGAAAGGTGGGGGGGCGGTTCGCATTCGCGCCCAACTAACTCGGGGACTGCCGGTCATCGGGCGTCCTCTGCGCCAGGTCATCAAGTTCGAGGTGACGGACGACGGTCCGGGCATCGAGCCGACGGACCTGCATTACGTATTTGCACCATTCTTCTCGCGCTCGGGCGGATCCGGATTGGGTCTGGCACTGGCCAAGCAGATCATTCACGCTCACGGCGGCGCCATCGAGGCGACATCGACGCTGGGGAACGGGGCGATTTTCACAATCCTACTACCGGTGGAATCCGATGCATGATGAGGCGGGGACGATCGAAACCCAAGCACGCGTTCTGGTCATCGAGGACGACGAGGTCCTCCGACAATTACTGATCGACGTTCTCAGCGATCAGGAATACGAGGTCGAGGCGGCCGAGACAGGCGAGGAAGGCCTGCGCGCCATGGAGCAGGATGTCTTCGACATCATACTACTCGACATCAACCTTCCCGGCATGGATGGGATGGACGTACTCCGCCTGGCGCCGGCGCGTCAGCCCGATACTCAGGTGGTCATGATGACGGCTTTCGGCACCGTCGACACCGCCGTTGAGGCCATGAAACAGGGAGCCTTCGATTACATCAACAAACCGTTCAGCACGGACGAACTACTGCTCACCATCAACCGCGCTCTGGAGGAACAGGACCTGCGGCGCGAAGTGGCACGGTTGCGCCAAAAAGCCCGCGGTGTCGGCGGCGCCATCCAGATCGTCGGCAAGAGCCCGGCGATTCAGCGTGTCATCGATCTGATCGCCCGCGTGGCACCCAGCCGGGCGACCGTACTCGTCACCGGGGACACCGGTACCGGCAAAGAGCTCGTCGCACGCGCCATTCATTCAGCCAGCAACCGCGCCGGCAAGCCCTTCATGCCCATCAATTGCGCCGCGATTCCCGACAACTTGCTCGAGTCGGAACTGTTCGGCCACATGAAAGGAGCCTTCACCGGCGCGATTCAGAACAAGAAGGGCCTGTTCGAGGAAGCTTCCGGCGGCACCGTCTTCCTGGACGAGATCAGCACCATGTCCATGTCGCTGCAACCGAAGTTGCTGCGGGTCCTCCAGGAGTACGTAATCATGCGCGTCGGCGGGCGCCAGCCGATTCCCGTCAATATCCGCCTCATCGCGGCTACGAACGTCGACTTGAAGAAGCGCGTCGCCGCAGGCGAATATCGCGAGGACCTATTCTACCGTCTCAACGTCTTCCCCATCGAGGTGCCGCCGCTCCGCGACCGCAAGGAAGACATCCCGCTGCTGTCGAACTTCTTTCTGCAGAAGTACTCCGAACTCTACACCATCGATGCACCGAAACTGCCCGCCCGGACCCTCGACCGCATGATGTCCTACGAGTGGCCCGGCAACGTTCGCGAGCTGGAGAATTTCGTCGAGCGCGCCGTCGTCCTTCACGCCAGCGGCGGCAGCGGAGCCGTCGGTTTCGAGCTACCCTCCGATTCGACCGAAGACGAAGACGGAGGCGCGAGTATCCTCGACGAGGCTCAGCGCAAGCGTTGGACGTTTGAAGATCTCGAGCGCGAGTATATCTTCCGGGTACTGGAGAGCGTTCGGTGGAAGAAGACCGAGGCAGCCGAGATCCTCGGCATCGATCGACGCACGCTTTACCGTAAACTCAAGAGATACGAGACAGAGGGCTCCCGTAGCTCGGAATGAAGAACTCCACTCCTTCGCGCGAAGATAGACTCCGCGCGCTCGTAGACGTTGGACGCGCCATCAGCGCCTCCCTCGCTCACGAGGACATCCTGGCCCAGATCTGCACCTATGCAGCTCGCCTGCTCAATGCAGCGTCGGCGGTCATGACCGAGCGACGTGACAGCTGCGAGCAGGGTTCCAGCCCTTGCCTGAAGGTCGTGGCGACCAGCCCCGACGCCAGCATTGGGCTCGGCGAGTTCCTCTCGATGGAACAAAGCCTGAACGGTGAGGCCATCACCGAGCGCCAAACGTTGATCATCAACGACGTCATGGGTGACGCGCGCACCGACCGGGCCCTGGCGACCAAGCTCGGCGTCCGCCGGGTCGTGATCGCTCCGCTCTACTACGGCGACACGGCGCTCGGCACCATCTTCGCTTTCAATCCCTACGAGCAACGCAATTTCGACGAGAGCGACGCCGAGATCCTCGAAGCCTTCGCCGCCCAAGCCGCCATCGCACTCCAGAACGCCCATATCTTCGAAAGCGAGGAGCGACGGCTCAGGGAGCTCACCGCCCTGCGAGCCGATCAGGATCACAACCTTCAGCGCCTCCAAGCGCTGATCCGGGCCGGAATGGCGCTCAATAGCCGCCTATCGCTCGACGATGTCCTGCAGACCGTGGTCGACTCGGCACGCGAAGTCATCAAAGCGCGCTATTCCGCGCTCGGAGTCCTCGACAGCTCGGGAAAATCGCTCGAGCGATTTCTCACCTCCGGCATCGACCCGGACACGATGGCCAGGATCGGCCGCTGGCCCACCGGCGGCGGAACCCTGGCCATCATGCTGCGCGACGCCCAGACGGTTCGGATACGCAACCTGCGCGAACACGAGTACTTCAAGGGTTTTCCCGACGGCCATCCCAGCATGCGATCCCTTCTCGGTGTCCCCGTTCACATCGGTAACCGCGTCTTCGGTAATCTCTACGTTACAGATAAGATTGGCGCCGACGAGTTCACGGCCGAAGACGAGGAGCTGGCCGAGCTGCTGGCGGCCCAGGCTGCCGTGGCCGTCGAAAACGCCCATCTGGCCGAACAGCGCGGACAGTTCCTCGCCATCGTCAACCACGAGATCAAGAACGCCGCCGCCGGCGTCCTGGGTTGGACCGACCGGCTCCGCAAACTGACTAACGAAGACGACGGCCGCATCCACGAGGCCGCCAGCTACGCCTTCGACGGCGCCCAGCAGCTGCATCGCCTCGTCGTCGACTTGCTCGACCTCAGCCGTATCGAAGCCCGCCAGCTCGAGCTCGACATCCGGGGGGCGGATCTCCGCGCCCTCATCCGCGAGGTGCTCGCCACCGTTCGCCCCACCGCCGAAAGGCAAGAGATCGAGCTTCATGTCTCCGGACTCGATGAACGCACGATAGTCCAAACCGACGCGACGCGAGTCAGGCAGATCCTCCTCAACCTCTTGTCCAACGCCGTCAAGTTCACTCGCCGGGGCGGACGCGTCGATCTCAACCTCGCTTCCGCCGGCAGCGGCTGGTCTATCACTGTTCGCGACTCCGGTCCCGGCGTCGATCCCACGATTCGCGAGCGCATCTTCGAGGCCTACCGCCTCGGATCCACTCGCACCCCTAAAAGCGGAGCCGGACTCGGGCTCGCCATCTCCCGCGAACTTGCCCGCCTGTTGGGCGGCGAACTGGCCTACAAGGACGAGGAGGCCGGCGCCTGCTTCGAGATCTGGCTGCCCACCAAGCCCCGAACGCCCGCGGGCCGCAATCCCTCTCACTCGTGAGGCTGCGCCTCTGGGGCATATCCGTGCACGCAATCGACATGTCGGGGCAGTATGTCCCCAACCGCACTCCACGACCGCACCGCAACCGTCACTCTAAGTGACCATAAACAAACAACTTATGACGATCGCCCGATACGGCACGATTCATCCATACTAGCGCCTGAGGATTCACTCGGCCGCGGTCAGGCCGAGCATACGCGAGATCGGAGCCAACGTAGACGGTGCTCAAACGGGCGATATTCGTATTGACCAGCTCGGAAGCCGGTGAGCAGTTCCTCGGAGTGCTGCCCGACCTCCGCGACATCGGACTCGCCGAGGCGACACTCCTCCATCTCGTGTCGGCCCAACCCGGACCCGTCGAGCCGATGCCAGACCTGGCCAACTGGGTACGCCATTTCGAGGCGGCGATACCCAAGGTCGAACTGGCCTTGAAGCGAGGCGATCCCGTGAAGTGGATCTACGAGCTGGCGCGCGTCCGTCATGTCGACATCGTCGTCGTCTCCGGCGTTCCCAACGGCGTCGATTGGGATTTCGAGCGCGTTTCATCGCCGCTGCGCGCCCTCGGCATCCCAATACTCTACTTGCCCGACATCGAGATGACCGTTTCCTTGGGCGAGAACGTGCTCATCGCGGTCCGCTCGCCCGAGACGCTCGAGACCGCCGTGCCGGCATTGAGAGAGTGGTTCGGCACCGTGCCGATCCGCGCGGTGCGCGTCGCCCAAGCCGGCCGAGACGGTAGCGCGGCAGAGAGCAACGGGGTGAGTCTCGAGACGCTGGTCGAGATCGATGACGTCGCTACCACCCTTCTCCAGCAGGCCGAGCAGTGCAGGGCTTCACTGCTGACCATCCTCGCTGACGAGAGCTCAGCCGACGGCGAGACGCCCCGCGGCGTCCCCATCGTCAAACCGCTGATCGAAAGCACGCACTGCCCCGTCCTGATCTGGCCCACCCCCTAGCTTCTTTCCACACCTCCTGCCTTTTCATCATCGTGATCACAGTCGCGATGGCCATCGCGATCCTCAGCCCGACGATGCACGAGAGGCCGGCCGCGATGACGCAGCCGGCCCAAATTCGTGCCGCACGCGCCGAGCCGAGAGGACGGCAAGATGCCGCGCACTCTCGCGCCCCGCTTCCGAGAATCAGAACACCGGAATCCCCCGGGCACCGAAGCGCGGCAAGGCCAAGTGCTGGGCAATTGGGATCGCGTAAGCCGCCAAAATCAAGATAATCGCGATTCCCAGCCAGAGCCCGAACCGGTCCAATATCCGCACTCTGTCACCCGCCTCCTCGAGCGGCTGAGCGAACTCGATGTTCCCCACACCGATCTTACGACCGGCGAGACCCGTGCCGAACATGACGAGCACGAAGAACAATGCGCTGACGAACAAGAATACTCCACCCAGGGCCGAGATTCCCGTGCCCGCCAACCACTGGCGAGCCACGTCGCTCCCGCCATAATCGAACTGATAGACTCGCCGCGGCATCCCGGCCAAACCCGTCAGGTGGTTGGCCACGGAGAACAACAACATTCCCATGAACCACAGATACGGCTGAACCCTGGCGAGCAACGATAGCTCCAACTCACGACCCAGCAGCTTCGGCATGATGTAGTAGGAGATCCCCATGAAAGTGAGCGCTGTCGCAGTGCCAACCGTCAAATGAAAGTGTCCCTGCACCCACGCCGTGTTGTGAACCATCGCGTTCATCCCGAACGAAGCGTTGATCGCTCCCCCGAAACCGCCGATCGCGAAGATCAGCATTGCCAGCGCTACGCTCGAAAAGGCCGGATTACCCCAAGGAAGCTCCTCCAGCCAATCGAACCAGCCCTTCGCTCCTCTCAAACGGCCCGCCACCTCGAACGATGCGATCACCGTGAACGCCGTCAACAAGCTCGGGAACAGGATCCACATGGTGTTGAACGTGTGGACGCCCTTC